>JAITEC010000096.1 GCA_031282225.1 Oscillospiraceae bacterium
GCCATGGGTCTCATAGACGCAGCTATGCCGCCGCTCACCGAGGAAGAACTCATCGAGTCCATTGAGGGCATAGGCCGCGTCATGAATGGCTTCGGCATAACAGCGTGCATAGACGCGAACATGACATTCGACCAGATGCGCGCCTACCTGCAGGCGAAAAAACGCGGCCGCCTCACATACCGCGCCTCCATGATGTTCTACCTCGACAAAGCCTGGGGCGACGTGGACTACCACCTGCGGCGCATACGCGAGATGCCATGCGTCACCGGTTTCGGCGACGACATGCTCAAGCTCAACGGCATAAAAGTGACGCTCGACGGAATACCGGCTACCGGCACTGCCGCCATGAGAGAACCTTACGCGCATATGCCGGAAACCAGCGGTTATACTACTATAACCGAGGACGAGATGCTGTCAGTAGCGCGCGAGGCCGCGAAATACAACTGGCAGATCGGCGTCCACTGCTGCGGGGACCGCTCGGCCGATATCGCCATTCGCTCGTTCATAGAGGCGTACAAAGTAAATCCGTCCGACGCGCGCCACTATATTATCCACCACGCCGTAGTGAGGCCGGATCAGCTGCCCCTCATGAGGGAGCATGGCATACCGATAACAGTACAGCCTACCATTGCGCTGCAGATGGGTGAGCAACCGCTCATCGGCGCGGGGATGGAGCGGCGATACCAGCAGTTCAAGGCATTCACGGACGCCGGCATCCTTGTTGGGGGCTCGTCCGACGCCCCTGTCACGAGCTGCTCCCCTTTCACGGAGATGTATGCCGCAATTACCCGCCTCGGAGCCGACGGAAACGTGTATTCGCCCGATCAGGCGCTGTCGGCGGCACAGTGCGTCGCCATGTGGACAAAGGCGAGCGCGTACTTCTCGCACGACGACGACAAAATGGGTTCTATCGAGCCCGGCAATTTGGCCGACTGGGCGCTCATCGACACGGACATATTAAACGCGGCGCCGGAGGCCATACTTAACGCGCGCGTCATAATGACCGTGCTCGGCGGCAAAACCGTCTATGAGGCTTCGCAGTGAAAAACACCGTGATAACGATAGCGCGCGGCTTTGGGAGCGGCGGGCTCGAGATAGCCGACAAGCTGTCGGCTGCCCTTGGTATCCCGTGTTTTGAGCGCCAGCTCATAAAAATGGCGTCCGACTACAGCGGGATAAACGAGAGCCTCTTCGCGCGCAACGACGAGAAGCTGTCCGCCCCGCTGTTCGCCAAAAACCTTCGCGGCATATTCAACATAGACTCGCCCGCGCCCAGTCCCGCCTCCGGCGAGTTTGTATCTGACGACTCCCTTTTTCAGATCCAGGCGAAAATAATACGCGACCTGGCAAACCGAGTATCTTGCGTAATAGTGGGCAAGTGCGCCAACAAGATACTCGCGCAGTGGAAAAACACGGTTTCCGTGTTCATCTACGCGCCGCGCGAGGCGTGCGTGCGCTCCGTAATGAACAAGCTGTGCGTCAGCGAGCGCGAGGCGGCAAAGATGATAGCAAAGACAGACAGATACCGCTCGGCGTACTACAAATACTACACCGGCGGCGGGACATGGAGGGATCCGGACGACTACGACCTCATAATCAACAGCGAGCGCATAGGCCGCGACGCGTGCGTCGAACTGATAAAAGCTTACGCGGCGCAAAAGAGCGGCACGAGCGCGCCTTGACACCGCCTCAGGTTCGGCATAAACTGATGCCTGCGGAATTTTGTGAACAAGGAGGCGTGGACATGGACATCAAAGCGCTCGCGGCGCTGTACGGTCCGGAGACTATTGAGATGCGGCGCCACCTGCACCGCAATCCGGAGCTGTCAAACTCAGAGGAGGGCACTGTCAAATTCATCGGGGAGAAGCTCGAGGAGTACGGCATTGAGTACATTGAGGTCGATAAGGGCGGCATCCTGGGGTTCATTGGCGGCGCGGGCGAGGGCGCGGTACTGCTGCGCGCCGACATAGACGCGCTGCCTATACGAGAAAATCTCCGCAACCTAAAGCGCGAGCGCGCCGTGATCTCTCAAAACGACGGCGTGCAACACGCCTGCGGGCACGATGCGCACACCGCCATGCTGCTCACTGCCGCCAAGATACTCAGCGAGCGCGAGCGCGAGGGCGAGCTCGGCCCCGGCGGGGCAGTGCTCCTCTTCGAGCGAGGGGAGGAGGGCACGGGCAACCTGCGTTACCTGCTGCGGCATATCATTAGCAAGGGGATGCGCATATCTGCCGCGCACGCCATACACGTCCGTCCCGACCTCGACGCGGGGCGGGTACATATCCCGCAGGGGCCCGTCATGGCGGGGACCGCCGGTTTTCAAGTGACGCTGCGCGGCCGCGGGGGGCACGGCTCGCGACCCGACCGGTCGAACAACCCGGTGGACTGCTTTGTCGCCGTGTACAACGCGCTTGTGTCGATAAGGCTCAGGCGCACATCGCCGTTTGAGCCGTTCACATTTTCAATAGGCCTGTTGTCCGGCGGCGACAAGGGCAACATCATCCCCTCGGAGCTGACATTCGGCGGCTCCGCGCGGTTTTACAGCATGGAGGCCGGAGAGGCGTTTGCGGAGGAGTTTGGGCGCGTGCTAACAGGCACGGCGGCGGCCTACGGCATGCAGTTCGACGGCGGGGATGTCCGCCTCGGGTTCCCAACGGTCAACCACGGCGATCTCGCGCGTTTCGCGCGCGAGGCGGCGCTCTCGGCGCTAGGCGATGGCGTCCTCTCCGACGGCGAGCCGCTCATGGGCAGCGAGAGCTTTGCCGCCGTCGCCCGCCTGTGGCCGTCGGTCATGGCGCTGCTCGGCGTGCGCAATGTCGAACTGGGCTCCGGCGCGGACCTGCACAGCGAGTTTTTCGACATCGACGAGTCCGCGCTGCAGATCGGCGTCGCCGAGACGGTCTCCTTCGCCGCCTCTTTCCTAAAATCCCGCCCCGCCCTGTCCCCTCTCCCCTCGCCCGACATAGACGACCTCCTCGCCAGGATCGGCGGCCCGGGGCTGTAGAGGCGGTATTTTGCCCGCGCGATTTATCGCCGGGCGGCGCTGTGCGCCAGGGCGTGGTTGTACAGTTCCTCTGTCGCGAGGGCTATCTTCGTCACGGACACGTCGCGGCCCTCGGGGTATATGTACAGCGTGTCGTCCGGCGTGTTCAAGTCCACGCAGTCGCGGCCGCGCTTTTTGTAGTTGTACTCGATGTGGCACGAGTAGAGCGACAGCGGCTTCCAACACACGGTATACGGCGCCCCGCCGCAGTCTCCGCTCAGCGTGAAGCCGTCCATGCCGTGCCTTAGCGTAGCCGTGCCGATATCCACGAAACCGCGCGCGTTGGGCAGGGAGTGCACGCGCGCCGAAGTCTCGAGCGAGTACTCGCCGCCGGCCACCTCTCGGCGGACGTTTTCGCGCTCCCACTCGTACCAGTCGGGCACATGGAAAAACTCCGTGTCGCCCGCATCGGCGCGCAGATCCCCAAGCTCGGTCATGGTCCAGCGCTTCCCGCACGATGAGCACCAAAGTCGCTCGCGCGCGGAATCCATGCGGTACTCCGTCCCACAGTTCGGGCACTGATACAGCACCTTGTGCAAGCCCTCGGCACGCCTGGGGCTCCTCACTTCCATCCCATTGTCGCGCTGCCACTTGAAATCGTCGTATACGAACGCGTCGCGAAGGCGCGCGTTGATCTCGTCAACGGGCAGCATCTGGGTCTGTTCGCGCGTGAATAGGTGACGCATCTCCGCGCGCAGTCCGCGCACCCTCCGCTTTCTGCCCCAAAACGGGTTTGATATGTGGTGCCCGTGCATGATGAGCGTGACGACAGGTATGCCGAGCAGCCGCACGAACTTCCCAATGGAGTCAGGCAGGACGGCGTTAGTGCCGCAGAGCGAATAGCGCGCCTCCGGAAACAGAACAACTATCTGCCCATTGTCACGGGCGTGCACCATGTTCCTTACAAGCTGCATGGAGTTCGTGAATTTGCGTATCCCAATGCCACCCGCGTTCCGCAGAAGCCACTCCTTGCCGATAAAGCCGTCTATGGCCACGACATAGCTTGCACGGCACGGGAATATCGCGGCGGTCATGATCATGAAATCAAGAAAAGCGTTGTGGTTGCACAGCAGCAAGTACGGCGGCTTTACTCCGTCCATGTCTGTCTTTGCTATTTTCGAGCCCTTTATCCACTTGACGGGAAAGCTCAGCGCCCACGTCACAGGCGTCAGGTACCGCCTCTGCGGGATGGGGGGCCTCGCCATGTCGAACCGTTTGAATTGACCTATCATAATCACGCACGCCCTTTACATTGTATTTATTCGTAACTAATTGTTGTTGCATTCGGCGCCGGAATACGGTATGCTAGCGGACACCGTAAAATTAAGCCGCACCGTATGGGAGGTGGCACTGAAATGAAGAGGTTAATCAGCCGCGTGTTGCCGCTGGTCGCCGGCGCCGCGCTCGGAGCCGGGCTGTTGCTCTCGGGCATATACGCCACAGGCGGCGGACTCGTGGACAACTTGCCCGGCATCTCACGGCCGCCGGACGGCGGAGACCCCACGCGCAACTCCAGCCTCGTCGCCAGGGCTTATGACATACTCGACACGTTAAAAAACAGCGACTACGAATCGCTCGCGCGCTCCGTGCACCCCGAGTACGGAGTGATATTCGCCCCCTACGCCACTATATCCCTGCCGTCGAACAAGCGCTTTACCGAAGGCCAGGTGTCGTCTTTCGGTGTCGACGCCAACACATATGTCTGGGGCGTGTACGACGGGAGCGGCGAACCCATCGAGCTATCGCCCGCCGCGTATTTCGCGCGTTTTGTGTACAACAA
This sequence comes from Oscillospiraceae bacterium, assembly GCA_031282225.1. GTDB lineage: Bacteria > Bacillota > Clostridia > Oscillospirales > Oscillospiraceae > JAISBX01. Next base: position 4,827 of record JAITEC010000096.1, read on the forward strand.
GGATTTCGCGCGCGCGCCTGTCGTCGGCGTCAACTACACTGTCAGGTCGGGCAACGCGCTGGAGAATGTAACCGATGTGTTCCCGGACGCGCAGTACGTGGATTTCTACTTCCCCGGCGACGACAAGGGCGCCGACAGCCGCGACTGGAACAGTCTGCGCCTCGGTTTCGAGGATTACAGCGGGACGCTGTGCCTTACGGTCATAATCCACAGCGAGTGGACTGCCTGAGCGCCCGTGCCGGAGGTGAAACGGTAAATATGCTGTTCGATACCCACGCGCACTATGACGACGAGCGCTTTGACGGGGACCTAGACGCCGTGATGGCGCAAATGCCCGGTGCCGGCATATCGTATATACTCAACGCGTCGAGTAACATACCCGCCGCAGAAAAAGGTCTGTCGATAGCGGAGCGCTACCCCTTCGTATACGCCGCCGTCGGCGTGCACCCGCACGACGCAAAGGACATGGACGGCAGTTCCGTCGGCGCGATGGAGCGGCTGCTCCGCCACCCAAAAGCGCTTGCCGTCGGAGAAATAGGGCTCGACTACCACTACGACCTGTCCCCTCGCAGCGTACAAAAGCTCCGCTTTGCCGAGCAGCTCGATATGGCGCGGCGCGTGCGCAAACCCGTAATAATTCACGAGCGCGAATCATGGGCGGACATGCTGGAGATAATATCGGGCTGCGGCGTACTCTTGGGAGTGATCCACTGCTTTTCCGGCGACTGGGACGCGGCGAAACGCATCTTGGACATGGGATGGTACCTGTCGTTCACCGGCATCATAACGTTCAAAAACGCGCGCCGCGCGCTGGAGGTGGCGGCAAAGATACCGCCCGACCGCATCATGATAGAGACCGACAGCCCATATCTGTCGCCCGAGCCAGTCCGCGGCTCGCGGAACAGCTCGGTGAATCTCGTTCACATTGCCCGCGCCCTCGCGGGAGCGCGCGGCATGTCTGCCGAGGAACTGGCGGCGGTGACCACAGCCAACGCGACGAGGTTTTTCGGCATACCGCCGCAAACTTAAAACATCGACATCTGGCTGGACTCCGGCATGTCACCGAAGGCGCCCAAGCCGCGCAGCTGGGCAATGTGCGTGCCGGACACCTTTGAGCAGTAAGCCGCTATATCCTCCACGGACACAAATCGGAGGGATCGTCTCTTGTCCACTATCTCTTTCGCGGCAATCTCTCCCAGCCCGCTTATGGATACAAACGGCGGGCGCAGGCGTCCGTCTCCCGTTATCTTGAACAGCGCGGCGTCAGAGTCGTATAGGTCGATCCCCGCGAAGCTGAATCCGCGCATATAGAATTCATAGCACACCTCCAGTGTCGTGAGCAGATCATCGTCTTTTGCCGTCGCTTTTTTTGTGCCCTTTAGCTCGCGTATCAAGCGTACCCTGGCCTTTACGCGGTCAATGCCGCGCGTCATGTGCTCGGCGTCGAAGGCGTCTTTCCTGCTGCGCCTATAAAAGTAAGCGCTATAGAACTCCAGCGGCCTGTGGACTTTGAACCACGCTATGCGGAACGCCATCATGACGTATGCGACGGCGTGCGCTTTCGGGAACAGGTACTTTATCTTTTCGCAAGAGTCTATGTACCACTCCGGCACTCCGAGCCGCCTCATCTCGTCGCCGGACTTGCCCGGCAGCCCCCTGCCTCGCCGCACGCTCTCCGATATCTTGAACGCCTGCCGGTCGTCCATGCCTTTTGCTATGAGGTACAGTGTGATATCGTCCCTGCAACCTATGGTCTGGCTTATATCGGCCACTCCGTTGATAATAATATCGCGCGCGTTGTTCGTCCACACGTCGGTCCCGTGGGAGTATCCCGACAGTCGCACGAGAGTGTCGAATTTGTCGGGCCGTGTCTCGCAGAGCATCTGCCGCGTGAAATTAGTGCCGAACTCCGGTATGCCTACGGAACCCGTGTCGCCTAAAATATCGTCGCCGCCGGGCAGTCCCAGCGGCTCGGGGGACGTGAAAATCGCCATAGTCTCGCGGTCGTCCAGGCGAATATCCGCAGCGCGCACATGCGTCATGTCCTCGAGCATCTTGAGCATCGTGGGGTCGTCGTGCCCCAGTTCGTCGAGCTTTAGCAGATTGTCCTCCATGCAGTGGTACTCGAAATGCGTAGTGACGACGCCCGCGTCCGTATCGTCCGCCGGGTGTTGC
>JAITEC010000201.1 GCA_031282225.1 Oscillospiraceae bacterium
AATTTCGCATTTTCCGGGGATTCAGTCCCCGGAAAATGCTCTCTGCGAGCGTCACAACGCGAGAACTAAGCCTTCGTATCTCGTTTGTTACGGCGCAGCCGTGACAAACGAAATGATCCGTTGAAAATTCCTCTTGCATTTGTGCTTCACTGTAATATATAATAACCCCTGTCAATTTATCGCTTCGCGGCGGCGCGCGCAGACGGGCGGGCCGGGCGGCTGCCGGAGCGGAACACTGGCCGGGGGGAAGGTGCATAATTTCGGTATGTCTTTAGAAGCCATAAAGAGTATCGGCGAGGCCGAGGAGCGTGCGCGGAAGGCTAAGCTCGAAGCGCAGCAGAGAGCCGAAAAGGCGGCTGACGATGCCCGGAGGGCGGGCAACGACGCCATTGAGGCGGCAATAGCGAGGGCAGAAACCGAGGTGGCGGCGCTCAAGCGCGCGGCTGACGCGAAAGCAGCGGAGGACGCCAAGGAACTTGTGTCGTCCACCGCCAACAAGCGGGCGAATATCCGTGCGCGCGCTGAGGGGCGCCTGGACGTGGTGGCGGGCGTCATCGTCGAGCGGATCGTGAGCGTCTGATGGCTATAGTCAAGATGAAAAAGCTGCGGCTCATAGTCATGCGCTCGCAGAGGGACGCCCTGATGCGCGACCTCAACTTGCTCGGCTGCGTTGAGGTCACCCAACCGGACGGCTCGCGAGGGGAAGAAGAGCTGCCCGGTATGCCTGTCCGTGAGGAGGACGCCGGCGCCGAGTCGCGCCGCGCTCAAGGCGCAGCGCTCCGGCGGGCCATCGACGTGTTGAACCGCTACGCGCCCGAAAAAACTCCCATGTTCGCCTCCATGCGCGAGATGAGCGCCGACGACTTCTTTGCGGGCAGGGACGAGGAGAGGCTATTTGCCCTTGCCGCCGAAATAGACGAGGCGGACAGCAGGCTGCGCAGACTGGATGCCGAGGAGATCCGGCTGCTCGGCTACATTGAGTCCCTGTCGCCGTGGGAAAGCCACAAGCTGCCGCTCGACTGCGAGGGCACAAAGACGACGGGACTGCTGCTAGGCGCCGTGCCCGTCTCTACGGATCTCGAGGCGCTGGACGCGGCCATGGCGGATGCCGCGCCGCTTTGCGAGGTGTTCCGCGTGTCGTCCGGCAGGGAGCAGCACTGCCTGTGCGCCATGTTCGCGCGGGATAGCCGGCAGGAAGTGGCCGACGTCCTGCGAAGCCGCGGGTTTGTGGCGGCGTCGCACAAGGGCGTGAACGCCACGGCGGCTCAGGCAATATCGAAAACGCGCGAGGAACTCGAGCAGCTCAGCGCCGAGCGGGAGGAACTGAGGGCAAAGATAATCGGCGCGTCCGTAGACAGGCAGGCGCTCCTATATATGCTCGACTTGACGCAGGCGCGCCAGGCGGAGGCAGAGGCCTCCGAGAAACTGATCGCCACGGAGCGCACGGCGACGCTGACGGGATGGATCCCCGCGGCGTCGGAAGGCGCCCTGCGGGACATGCTCTCGCAGTACGTGTGCGCGCTGGAACTGCGCGACCCGGAGGACGACGAGATGGCGGACGTGCCCGTGAGGCTGCACAACAACCCAGTGACGCGACCGCTGTCAATGGTAACGGAGATGTACTCGCTCCCGGCGTATAACGGCGTGGATCCTAACCCTCTCATGGCGCCGTTTTTTGTCCTGTTTTACGGGTTCATGATGGCGGATATGGGTTATGGGCTCGTAATGGTACTGGCGGCGCTCATCGTAAAGCGCAAGAAACCGCGCGGCGGCATGCGTAATTTTTTCGACCTGCTCCTGCTGTGCGGTATATCCACATTTGTCATAGGCGCCTTGACGGGCGGATTCTTCGGAGACGCGCCCGCGCAAGTAGCCGGCATATTCGGGGCGACATTCACGCTCCCGTATACGCCTCTGTTCGACCCCGTCAAGGACACCACGGTCGTCCTGATAACGGCGCTGGCGTTCGGGGGCGTGCAGATTTTCACGGGAATGCTCATTAGTTTTATCAAAACTACGAAGGACGGACACTTCTGGGACGCGCTCATGGATCAGGGCTCGTGGTGGCTAGTGTTCGGCGGAATAGCGCTCGGCGCCCTGGGCGTGACATGGTACGTCATGATAGCCGGATTCGTGGCGGTCGTATTGACGCAGGGGCGCTCGAAACCCACGATAATAGGTAAATTGACCAGCGGCCTCGGCAAGCTCTACGACATAACAGGTTATTTTGGGGACATACTCTCATATTCGAGGCTGATGGCGCTGATGCTCGCGGGCGGCGTTATCGCGCAGGTATTCAACACAATAGGCGCACTGACGGGCAATATCGTGACATTCCTTATAATATTCATTATCGGGCACGCGCTTAATATGGGACTCAACCTGCTCGGTTGCTATGTGCACGACCTGCGCCTGCAGTGCTTGGAATTTTTTGGCAAATTCTACGAAGACGGCGGCAAGCCATTCAAGCCGCTGAGCATAAACGGCAAATACGTCAATATCACGGGCAACAGGTTATAGCTTGATTATTATAAAGACTTTTTAGGAGGACAGAACAATGCAATTTTTACTCGAGAGCTATGGCGGCATGGCACTGGGACTGACCGGCGCGGCGTTGGCGGTCATCATGTCGGGCATTGGCAGCGCGATAGGCACCGGCATGGCCGGCGAGGCCGGCGCGGGCTTGCTGTGCGAGGACCCCAGCAAATTCGGCAAGGTAATGATTTTGCAGGTCATACCCGGCACGCAGGGGATATACGGCTTTGTCGTAGGATTCCTCTCGCTGCTGTTCATGGGCGTGCTGGACGGGTCGGCGGTCGGCATGTCGCTGACGGAGGGCTTCCGGTTCTTTGTGGCGTGCCTGCCCATAACGTTCGGCGGCTGGATATCGGCTATGGCGCAGGGCAAGGTCGCCGTCGCGGCGATCAATATCCTCGCGAAGAAGCCGGACGACTGGTCAAAGGGAATGATCCTGTGCATAACGGTTGAGTTTTACGCTATCCTCTCGCTTCTCGTGTCGCTGTTCATGCTTTTGAGCCTTAATGGCTGAGAGCGGCGCGGTATCGGACTATATGGACGGGATACAGAGGATCATCGACCGCATAGACGCGGATGCCGCCGCCGAGTGCGCCGCGATAGCGGCGGAGGGCGAGCGGCGCTGCGAGGATATCCGCGCGGAGTTTTCAAAAGCGGAACAGGACGCCTACTGGAAAGTATTCAACGCGGGCGTCCGCGATGTGGAGCAGCGCAAGGAGCGGCTGGGCAGCGTGGCACAGCTTGAGGCGAAAAAACAGGTGCTGGCTACAAAGCAGGAGCTCATCGCGCTCGCGTTCGAGCGCGCCGCCCAGATGCTCTCGCAACTGCCCGAGGACAGGTACTCCGCGCTGCTAGTCAGGCTCGCGGCGGAGGCGTCCGGCGGCGCCCCCGGGCAGCTCATATTCTCAAAGGCCGACAGGGAACGCCTGGGACAGCGCGTGTGCAACGGCGCCAACGCCGCTCTCGCGTCTGCCGGCAAGGCGGCTAAAATCACGCTGTCTCCGGAGACAAGGGACATTCGCGGCGGTTTTGTTTTCTCCGGGGGCGACATAGAGTGCAACTGCTCAGCCGACGCGCTCGTAGGGCAGCACCGCAACGAACTGTCCGCAAAGGTCGCGGCAGCGCTGTTTGACTGAGCTTGGCCGAGGTGGCAATTCTGGGCTCGGCAATGTGACAGGGGGGAATGGCTTGGCGAGGACCAAGATAAAGCAGAGAGATTTTATATATATGTCAGCCGTGCTGCGCTCGCGCGAGACGAGGCTGCTCTCGGGCGAGCGCATAAGCCGTATGCTCGACGCTGCGGAATACGACGACGCCGCAAAGCAGCTTGTCGACTGCGGCTACGCCGATATGTCCGGCATGAACACATACAAAATCGAGGACGCTCTGAACGCGCGCCGCGAGGCGGCGTTTGCGGAGATAGCGGGCAGCGGCGCGGGCTCCAGGCGCATTGTTGACGTATTCAGGCTGAAATATGATTACCACAATATAAAAGTACTCGTTAAGTCCATGGGCGCGAACGTGGACGCCTCGCGGCTGCTCTCCCGCTCTGGCAGGGTGCCGGCCGATACCGTTACGGAGGCGTTCATCAGCGGGGATCGCAGTTCGCTCCCCAGACCCATGGCGACCGTCATGGGTGCCGCCGTTGGCGTGCTCTCGCGCACGTCCAATCCCCAGCTAGCCGACATGGCCATAGACAAGGCATATTTTGCCGAGCTGCTCGCGCTCGCGCGCGAGGCGGGCGGGGACTTTATGGCAGGCTACGCGCGGCTTCTCATCGACAGCGCGAATTTGCGCGTCTACACGCGCGCCGCGCGCACGGGGCGCGACTCGGGATTCCTCGCGGAGGCGCTGCTCGACGGGGGCTGCGTGCCCGTCGCGGAGCTCGCGGGGCTGTTCCCGTCTTCCGACGGGCTGCCGTCCGTTTTCGCCGGCACGCCGCTCGCGGCGGCGGCCGTGTCCGCGCGCGGCGCGGCGGCGGGCGGCGGGCAGACAAGGTTCGAGCTCGAGTGCGACAACGCCGCGATGCGCTACTTCGACGGCGAGCGGTACGCAGCGTTCGGGCCCACGGTGGTCATGACATACCTGGCGGAGCTTGAATGGGAGATCTCCGCCGCCAGGATGATACTCACCGGCAAACTGTCCGGGATGGCACCGGATGTCATACGGGAAAGGCTGCGTGAGAGTTTTGTATAAGATCGCAGTGCTGGGCGGGCTCGACACCGTCCTGGGTTTCAAGGCCTTAGGGCTAGACATCTACCCGGTCTCCGACAGCGACGAGGCGCGCTCGGCGTTCCGCAGGATCACGCAGCCCGATGAGAACTACGCCGTCGTGTACGTAGAGGAGCGCATATCTCAGGCGCTGTCCGCGGAGATCGCCAAGTACAGCGACAAGGTGACGCCCGCCATAATCCTCATCCCCGGCCGCGACGGCTCCCAGGGCCTCGGCCTCACGGCCCTCCACGACGCCGTAAAGCGTGCCATAGGCGCAGATATACTGTGACTATACGCATTATACGAAAGGACTGGTACATTTAATGAGCGGTAGAATCATAAAGGTCTCGGGGCCGCTTGTCGTGGCGGACGGGCTTGCCGACGCCAATATCTCGGACGTGGTTCGCGTGGGGCGCCAGAGGCTCATCGGTGAGATACTCACGATGACGGGCGACTCCGCGTCCATACAGGTCTACGAGGAGACGAGCGGCCTGGGGCCGGGTGCCGCAGTGGACACAACGGGTGTCCCGCTGTCAGTGGAACTTGGCCCCGGCCTGCTCGAGAACATATACGACGGCATCCAGCGACCCCTCACGGAGGTGCGCGAGAAGACGGGCGCGACAATAGCGCGCGGCGTGGACGTGCCGGCACTCAATAGGGCTCGCGTGTGGGAGTTCGTTCCCTCCGTGGCTCCCGGCGCCGCCGTCGCCGGCGGGAGCGTGCTGGGCACGGTGGACGAGACAAACGCCGTAAAGCACAAGATAATGGTCCCGCCGGGCGTGTCCGGAACGGTCGTGTCCATAGAGGGCGGGCAATATACCGTCGAGCAGCCGATAGCGAAGATAAAGACGCCCTCCGGCGAGATCCGCGAGCTTACGATGATGCAAAAGTGGCCTGTGCGCATCAACCGCCCTTACGTTAAGAAATTCATGCCGTCCACGCCGCTGTGCTCGGGACAGAGGATAATAGACACGCTGTTCCCGCTGGCAAAGGGCGGCACCGCCGCCGTGCCGGGGCCGTTCGGGAGCGGGAAGACAGTCGTGCAGCACCAGCTGGCCAAGTGGTCAGACGTGGACATAGTGGTGTATATCGGCTGCGGGGAACGCGGCAACGAGATGACGGACGTGCTCATGGAGTTCCCGGAACTGAAGGAC
>JAITEC010000047.1 GCA_031282225.1 Oscillospiraceae bacterium
AGCCGCAGGGCTTCGCTCGCGTAATCCGTCGCGCCCACCTCCCGAGCCGTATCCGTTTTGCCGCAGTTATTTTACCCCAGGGCGCGGCACGTGTCAACATCAAGTTCTCGCGTTGCGACGCTCGCAGAGAGCACTTTCCGGGGACTGAATCCCCGGAAAATATGACAAAAAAGCCCAAAAAAGGCCACAAAACGCCTAAAACAAATAAATATTGACAGTATTGTTATCGTGTGGTAACATAAACACATAGTGAGCCGGGCGCGTGCCCGGGATGGCTTGGGATCGGCAGGGCGCTCATTGCCGGCTCCGTGTAAACAGAGCCGGCACATGTTTAAATAACCTAAAATGTAATGAGGAGGATGCACGGAAAATGGCGGAATATCTGCACCCCGGGGTATATGTAGAGGAGTTTGACTCCGGAGCGGTGCCCATGCAGGGAGTCAGCACCAGCACTGCGGGATTTATCGGGCTGGCCGAGAGAGGGCCTACATCGGGGAAACCGCAGTTCATCACGAGCTTCGCAGACTACAGGCGCGTATACGGCGGATACCTTGGCGAGGCGAGGTACGGGACGAACAGGTTCCTGCCGTACTCGGTAGAGCACTTTTTCATCAACGGGGGGTCGAGGGCATACGTCATGAGGGCGGCTCCCGAGGACGCGGGCGCCGCGACGGCCACCAGCGGAGTGCTGACCGTAAACGCGGCTAACGTGGGTTCGTGGGGCGACCAGATAAGGGTCACGGTGACGGCGTCGCATAAGGCGCGCACGCAGGTGGCGGCGGTCAACGGCGCGGAACTGAGGCTCAAAAATCCCGACGGGTTCAATGTGGGCGACATAGTGGAGCTGTTCAACGGCGAGGCGAGGGCATATTCGGTGATAAGAAACGCCGCCGACGGCATCATAACGCTCGACGCGCCGTGCACGATGGAGGGCATTGCCGACTTGACCGTTGGAACAAACAAGTATATCCGCACCTGCGAGATATCGCTGTCCGTAAAGCTGGGAGAGACAGTGGAAAATTTTGCGGATCTCTCGCTGAATTCCGAGGCCGTCAACTATATCGGAGCGCGCACGGCGAAGAGCGAGCTCATAAGGGTGGAGCTCGGGGAGATAGAGGACGGCGCGACTGTCCCAATCACGCTGTGCGGCGCGGACGAGGCGGGGATAACCCTCGCCCTTCAGGGCGGCGGCGACGGCAATGTGGCGGGCGCAGGCGCGGATGTCTTTATCGGCTCCGACAACGGACCTGGCAGGCGCACGGGATTGCAAGCGTTCCTCGAGAACACCGACGTGAGCATCATGGCGGTGCCCGGCGTGACCATGCCGGATGTCCAGGCCGCCCTCATAGCGCACTGCGAGAACCTCAAATCTCGTTTTGCCGTGCTGGATATCCCCATCGAACGCAAAAAAGTGGGCGAGGTCAGCGAATTTCGCGATATGTACGACAGCACTTACGCGGCGATATACCACCCGTGGATAGAGGGCTTGGATCCGCTGGCGAAGCGCAGCGCGTATTTCCCACCCAGCGGCGCCATGATAGGCATCTACGCCAGGTGCGACACGGAGCGCGGCGTGCATAAGGCTCCGGCAAACGAGGTGGTTCGTTCGTGCACGGGTCTGTCCGTGTCGTACAACGAGGCGGAGCAGGACATACTCAATCCTCAGGGCATAAACCTGATACGCTCGTTCACCGGGCGCGGCATACGCGTATGGGGCGCACGGACGATAAGCTCGAACGGGCTGTGGAAATATCTCAACGTTCGCCGGCTGTTCATCTTTGTGGAGGAATCCATCAAGGCGAACACGAACTGGGTAGTGTTCGAGCCGAACAGCGAGACGCTGTGGGGTCGCGTTACGCGCACGCTGGAGATGTTCCTGGCGTCCGTATGGCGCACCGGCGCGCTGGCCGGAACAACGCCTGCGGAGGCGTTCTACGTCGAGTGCGGGCGCACTACGATGACGCAGGACGACATAGACAACGGGCGGCTGATCTGCCAGATAGGCATTGCTCCCGTGAAGCCCGCCGAATTCGTGATCTTCCGCATCACGCAGCACACCGCGTCGAGTGAATAAGACATAATTATTTGAATATTTCATACGAAAGGAATTTTTGTAATGGCAATAAATTATCCGTACAGAGTATTTCGGTATGTCGTCGCGATCGACGGTATCTCGCGCGGGGGGTTTTCCGAGGTGTCCGGCATGAATCTGTCGGTGGATCCCATAGAGTACCGCGAGGGCGACGACCTCCGGAACACGCCTAGAAAACTGCCGGGACTCACAAAGTTCGGCAACGTGACATTCCGATGGGGCGTGACAGACGACACGGATTTCCTCGAGTGGATACTCTCGGTAGCCCCGTCAAATACGGCCAATCCCACGGGGATGCAGCGCAAGAACATCACGGTCACGCTCATAGACGACGCGGGCAGCGAGGGGCCGAGCTGGGAGATAATCAACGCGTGGCCCGTGGGATACACGGTTCCCGATCTCAGCGGTCTCGGCGGAGAGGTGGCTATCCACTCGCTCGAAATAGCGCACGAGGGTCTGCAGCACAATCCCGGCGCCCCGGCGGGCGAGCCGTCTCCGATATAAGATAGGCAGATAGGCTGTTATGCAGACTGAATTTGATTTTGTCCTGCCGCGCGGATATGTAGACCCGAACGGCGATCTGCACCGCAACGGCATCATGCGGCTGGCAACGGCGGCGGATGAGATACTGCCGCTGCGCGACCCCAAGGTCAAGCAGAATCCGGGGTATCTTTCCATCATTCTGCTGTCGAGGGTGGTCATAAGGCTGGGCAGCCTCGCTAGCATAAACACGCGCGTGATAGAGGGTCTGTACACAGCGGACCTCGTGTTCCTGCAGGATCTTTATCAACGCATAAACTCGCTGGAGGACCCGGTCTACAAGGTGACGTGTACGCACTGCGGTGAAGAGATCGAGGTATCGACGGATTTTTTGACCGCTTTGAGCTGAGCCTGTACCCGCAGGCGCAGCTCTATGAGGAGATAGCGTTTTTGGCGTACTATCTGCACTGGGGCCACGACGAGCTGCTGGGTCTGGGGCACCGCGAGCGCAGGGCGTGGTGCGAACAGGTGTCGGCGATCAACCGGAAGCTCAGCGGCGACAGAAACGAGCGCTATGAATTCAAATGAATGCGATAAATTGACGATGGCTGGATGGTGGTGGGCAGCTTGACGGGCGATCCGCTCGGCGCGTACCGTTTTATCATAGAGATCGAGGGCTCCGGCCCCACGGTGACAGCAGCGTTTGCGCGGTTTTCGGGCGTGAAGATGCAAGTGGAGACGGTGAAAGTCCGCACGGGCGCCGACGAGAGGGGCGTGCTGCGCGAAATCCCCGCACTGACGACGTTCGGGAATGTAAAATTCAGCAAGGGCGTGATCGGAGACAGCGAATTCCTCGAATGGATACTCTCCGCCGCGCCCAACGCGGTAAGCGCCGCGACGGGCGTCAGTATGCGGCGTACGATAAACGTGACCGCCATAGACAGGAATGGGAGGAGCGCGGTGCGCTGGACGCTTTATGAGGCCATGCCCGTACAGTAT
>JAITEC010000079.1 GCA_031282225.1 Oscillospiraceae bacterium
CTCTCGTTATTGCTGATAGGTTCTACTATCCAGTCTGTTACGCCCCACTCGGGATACGACGGACTGCTGAAGAAATGGGAACCCTTGTTGCCCGCTATGATCTCGAAATCCTCTATGCGCAATGTGTACTTTGAGCACAGCTCGTAGAGCGCGAGCGGCTTCTTGATGATCGGCACGACACTCTCATACTTCTTGTACGCCTCGGTCAGGATAACCGCCCTCTCCGCGTCGCACCGCAGGACCCTGTCGCGTATGAGTTCCCTCATCTCCAGTATGCGATCTGTCGCCGGTCTGAACTGATACATATTATAACCCCGCCTTTCTTGTTGAAATTACAAATTACAAAAACTTCGACAGCGAGCCGCCCGTCGCCGAGTTTATCGGAACCGCTAGATTTAGGCTCTGCGCGCCCGAAAACGAACTGCTCGCGATGCCCACAACAAATCCGTGGCTGTCAATAAGCGGCGCGCCCCCGCTGCCAAAAGAGATTTGCGCCGTAAACTGTATGAATTCCTGCCCGTCCACCGCACGCAGCGGCTGCGACACTATTCCGCCGGTCAGCGTATTTGTCAGTCCGTAAGGGCTGCTGATGACGTATACCGCCGCACCGGGTTCCAGCGACGAGGAATCGGCGAACTTCATGCGGCTGTAGCCGTCCCCCTCCACGTTGAGTATGGCTACATCCTCTTGCTCGTCGTAAGCCACAATGCCAAGAATATCGCGCTGCGAGCCGTCGGCGAGAGTGGCGACGGCGTAGTCGCTGTACTCAAGGATATGAAGGTTTGTCACGGCCAAACCTGAAGACGATACGAAAAAGGCGCTGCCCGTGCGTATGTGGGTGTTAATGGCGTCATACGTGTCTATCTGCATTACTGCCTGCGAGTGGAGCTTATATATCTCGCTCGCAGACAGCTCGTATGGAAGCGGCTGCACTGCCCTGTAGCCCGCTACGGCTGCGCGCGCGGCTATCTCCGCCGCTTGCGCGCGGGTGATGGCGTCCTCGGGACGGAACAGCCCGTATTCGTCGTCGCCCACGAGTATCCCCGCGCGGTAAAGCGCGTACACGGCGGCGCCGCCGCGCTCCGCCGGCGAGACATCGGGTATGCAATAATCGGCGGCGGCGCCAATCGGCGCGTATTCCTCCGGCGGGAGAGCATTGCGTATTAGTTCAGCAAACTGCGCGCGCGTGGCGGGCGCCTCATAACCGCCGGCGAGCGGCTCGGTTATGCCCCACCCAATCGCGGCTTCGGTGTACGCAGCGAGCTGTGTCTCCGAGCCGCCTAAAACCAGCTCTTTGTCAAAGTACATCATGTGCAGCGTGACGGCCAGCTTGATCGCCTCGGCGGCGGTGAGCCCGCCGTCCGGGTCGAACGCGCCCTCCCGCTTGCCGTCCATGAGAGCGTATTCATACGCCGTCTTTATGTACGGGGCGTACCAGCTGCCCTCTCCGACATCCGCAAACAGGGCACCGGAGTATTCGCGGACAGGCGTCGCGCCGCTAGGCGCCGCCCAGGCGCCCTGGCGGCGCAACCCGGCGCCGGACAGCGCCAAGGCCGCCGCCAGCAAAAAAACAAACGTCTTCTTCATCATTCGCAGATATTCAAAACGCGTTTTCAGATGGCCAGCGAGTATCCGCCGTCTATGGTGCAGACCATGCCGGTCATCATCTCCGACGCGTCGCTGACCAGGTATACGGCGAGCGCCCCTATCTCTATCGGGTGCCCGAAGCGGCCGACCGGCATTTTCTCCGTGTGTATCTTGATGTCCTCGTCGTTTAAGTTGTTCGTCAGCGTGGAGTATGTGTATCCAGGCGCTATGGCGTTCACGTTGATGCCATACCCGCCCAGCTCGACGGCGAGGTTCTTTGTCAGCATATTGAGGCCGGCCTTGGCGACGCTGTACGCGCTCAAGAGAACCGGTTTGTTGACCATGGCTCCGGCATTCGATGTTATATTGACAATCTTTCCGCCCTTGCCGCGCTCGCGCATATGTCGCCCAACGAAGTAACACATGCGGAACGCCCCGTTGAGATCCACGTTGAGGCAGTTGTCCCACACCGACAGGTCCTCGGGCATATCTAGCAGCCCGCCGTGTACGCCGATGCCGGAGTTGTTCACCAAAATGTCTATCCAGCCGTAGTCCCGGATCACTGCCGCCACCGACTCCTTGCAGTTTGCCGTGCTCGATATGTCCGTCGGATAAAAGGCGAACTTTCCGGGATACCGCTTTTCCTTGAACTCGGCAACGACCGCCTGCGCGGCTGCGGCATCGCGCGCGAGTATGGCGACGCTCGCGCCCTCTTGCGCCAAGGCCTCCGCTATCCCCTTGCCAATGCCCTTGTTCGCGCCTGTCACAATGGCATGGCGCCCCTCCAGCGAAAAGGCTTTCTCCATTGACTTGATCATTTGAACGCTCTCCCTTACAAAAAATTAATTTTCGACAAGTGCGGCGGCGTCTCGGCGCGCGGTCAGCCGGCCGGCGCAACACCCTTTATCGCCTCGCCTATTGTCCTGGCCCGGACGACACCCAGGCCGTCCGGCACGCGCGCCTCTCCCTTTCCGTATGGCATGATGCACGTTTTGAAGCCGAGCCTGGCTATTTCGGCGAGCCTGGCGTCTGTCCCCAGCACAGGCCTCAGCTCGCCCGAGAGCCCCACCTCGCCGATTGCGACGACATCGTCGCCTATGGGCCTGTCTGTGTAACCGGATGCCAGCGCTAGCACCGTGGCGAGATCCGCGCCCGGTTCGTCTATGCTCAGGCCGCCAATCACGTTTATGTACGCGTCGCAGCCGGATACGCGCAGGCCGCCGCGTTTTTCTAGCACCGCCAGCAGCATCATCGCCCTGTTGTAGTCTATGCCGGTGGAGTTGCGCCGCGGCACATTGAAGCTGCTGGGCGCCACGAGCGCCTGTATCTCCGCGAGTATCGGACGCGCGCCCTCCATAACGCATGTGACGCATGTGCCAGGCATTCCGCGCGGCCTTCCCGCCAGCAGCTGCTCCGACGGGTTGGCCACCTCCGAGAGCCCGTCGCCCGCCATCTCGAACACGCCTATCTCGTTTGTGGAGCCGAACCTGTTTTTCGCTGCGCGCAGTATCCTGTAGTTTGAGGAGGCCTCCCCTTCGAAATACAACACGCAGTCCACCATGTGTTCCAATACGCGGGGACCCGCGATAGCCCCTTCTTTATTTACGTGGCCTATCAAGAAAACCGTGACGTCGGCGCTCTTTGAGTAGCGCAGCAGCGCCATCGCGCACTCCTTGACCTGCGAGACGCTGCCGGGCGCGGAGCTCATCTCCCCGTTGTAGAGCGTTTGTACGGAGTCCGCTATCAGGATGCCCGGCGACAGCGCTTGCGCGGCGGCGATTATCTCGGCTATGTTCGTCTCTGACAGCACGTACAGCCCGTCGCCTGATACCCCCAGCCTGCCCGCACGCAACTTGATCTGCCGCCGGGACTCCTCGCCGGATACGTACAGCACGCGCCCGAACCTCGACATCTCGCCGCAAATCTGGAGCAGTAGTGTCGATTTGCCTATCCCCGGCGCGCCCGCCACGAGCACGAGCGATCCGATGACCGCCCCTCCTCCCAGCACCCTGTCCAGCTCCCCCAGACCCGTTGTGAACCTTAGCTCACCGGATGCCTCCATCTCGGATATTTTCATGGGCGCGGCGCCCCCGCCCGGCACAGTGGCCGAGCGCGCCGCGCCGCCTTTTTTTTGCTGCGCCTC
>JAITEC010000110.1 GCA_031282225.1 Oscillospiraceae bacterium
CGTGGTGACTACGGACATGTCGGTCACGTTCGCGGGCGTAAAATTCAAAAACCCGGTGGTCGCGGCCTCAGGCACATTCGGGTTTGGGCGGGAATACGGCGAATTTTACGACATATCCGTGCTTGGAGGCGTCTGCGCAAAAGGCCTGACAGCGGCCGGGAGGCCGGGCAACGCGCCGCCAAGGGTAGCCGAGGCTCCGGCCGGCATGCTCAACAGCGTCGGGCTCCAAAACCCTGGGGTAGACGCGTTCATAGCGCGCGAATTGCCGAACCTGCGGTGTTTCGATACGGTCGTAATTGCCAATATATCGGGGGAATCGGCGGCGGAGTACGGCGACATGGCGGAAAAGTTGTCCGATGCGCGCGTTGATATCATAGAGGTGAACGTATCGTGCCCCAACGTCAAGCGAGGCGGCTTGATATTCGGGAAGACGGCCGGAGGCACTGCGGAGGTCACGCGCGAGGTGGTGCGCCGCGCACGCGTCCCCGTCATGGTGAAGCTCTCGCCAAATGTCGGCGACATCGCGGCGATAGCGCGTGCCGCAGAGGACGCGGGCGCGGACGCGCTGTCGCTCATAAACACGCTCGTGGGCATGCGCATTGACATAGGCACACGGCGTCCCGTGCTAGCGGCGAACAAGGGGGGGCTGTCCGGGCCCGCCTTGCTGCCGGTTGCCATAGCCATGGTGTCGGACGTATCGAGCGCCGTGGGTATACCGGTGTTGGGGATGGGCGGCGTATCGCGATGGGAGGATGCCGTTGAGATGATGCTCGCCGGCGCGTCCCTCGTAGGCGTCGGCACGGCGAATTTCAGCGATCCGTGCGCCATGCCTGCTGTTATCGCCGGACTTCAAAATTACGCGGATGCCTGCGGGATTCCCGACATTGCAAGGCTGACAAAGGCCGCAGTACTCAACTGAGATCCAGCGGAGCGCATGGGTGCCGTTGAGGCATGGAGGTTAGTTATTGACTGAAATATATATAATAAGGCATGCGGAGGCTGAGGGCAACTTATATAGGCGTATGCATGGGCAGTACGACTCGCTGCTGACGCCGCGCGGATATATGCAGCTGGAGGATCTCGCGCGGCGGTTTGAGGACGTACATATAGACGCTGTTTACTCCAGCGACCTGTTTAGGACTCGCGAGACGGCGCGCGCGGTCTATGAGAGGAAGGGGCTGCCGCTCATCTTGGAGCCGAGGCTGCGTGAGCTGGCTTTTGGCGTGTGGGAGGATTTGCCTTTCGGGGACGTGCTGGCGCGCGCGGGTGAGTCGTGGCGGCTGTTCGAATTTGACCCGTGGCACTGGTCGGTAGAGGGCGGAGAGACGTTCGGCGCGGTGTGCGGGCGCGTTACGGAGGCGATAGCTGACATCGCGGCTCAAAACGATGGGAAGTCGGTCGCCGTTTTCACGCATGGGTGCGCCATACGCATTTTGCTCTGTGAGATACTCGGCGTCACGGCGCCCGACAGGCTCGGTGAAGTGCCATATGTGTTTAATACCGGCGTGACGCGCCTTCGGTGCGACGGCGACGGGATTGCGATTGCATACTCAGGCGACGCTTCGCACCTGTCCGCAACGAGTAGCGTGCGCGGCGGCGCGCCTCGGCAGGAACTGCCGAGGTGGGTGAACGACACGAATATGAGATTTGCCCGGGAGACGGACGGAGGCGCGGCCGTTTATGGAGCGCTGCTGGGTACGGCGCGCGTCGGAGAGCTGGAACTCGACGAGGAGCGCGGCGCACAAAACGGCGAGGGGTGGATAACGCGTTGCAGCTTGGTGGAGCAACTGCGCGGATGCGGCTTAGGCGTCCAGCTGATCGGGCAGGCTGTCTCGCGCTACCGCGCGTTGGGGAGACAAAAGCTGATGTTGAGCCCAGCCGACGAAAAATCCGCAGGTTTTTTCAGCCACCAGGGTTTTTCGCCGTCGCTTTCTTCCCCGCAATCCGTTTTCGAGCGCGCGATAGACGGCGAAGAGTTCCGTCTGCTCCGCCTGTGAGCCGCAGCGCCGGGGCGGCGGAAAAAATCTTTTTGACATTAGTAAACTATTGTGGTAAACTATGGATGATAATTTATACCCTGCGGCTCTCTGGCGGAAAGGAAAGGAAATGTTCAATGAATACCGGTCTGCTGTCAATAAGCGAATTGGCGAAATTCTCGCGGGTCTCAAGGACGGCGCTTCTCCACTACGATAAGGTTGGGCTTATTAAGCCCATATCGAGAAGCGACAATAATTACCGCCACTACTCCGACGAGCACATTGCGGTCGTCAATCTGGTGAGGACGCTCCAGCACCTGGGGATGTCATTAAAAGATATTACATACATAGCCCAACACCGCTCGCCCCAGAGCATCCTTGATTTGTTTGCAGAGCAGATCGGGAATATTGACAGGGACATAAAATCGCTGAACAATGCGCGCAAACTGATGACGAACATGATCGACGTAATAGAAAACGTGAAGGACGTCGACGAGTCCGGCATAGTCTTGGGGGAACTGCCAGAGGAGCACATCTTTCTCGGCCCCGTGAATGATTACTCAAACGGCAGGACGCTCAATATGGCGCTGCTGGATTTCTATAAGTGGTGCAAGAGCCGCGACGACGGGATGGATCTCAATTACTCCGCGTGGGGCACGTTCTCGGCGGAGCGCCTGGAGCGGGGGGACTGGGTATGGCCTGACAGATTCTACTTCAACAACCCCGACGGTGCCGACATTAAGCCGGGGGGGCTGTATGTGACGGGCTACGCGCGCGGCAATTATGGGGCGACGGACGGGCTCTACAGGCGGTTAATGGCATATATTAGCAGTAACGGG
>JAITEC010000150.1 GCA_031282225.1 Oscillospiraceae bacterium
TTTACGGCACCCCCAGATCTCTTCCGCTCACGGAGGACATGGCGGCGTGGCCGTGCACAAATCCGTATGGCACAACAAAACTTGTCATTGAAAAGCTGATAGAGGATGCCGCCGCCGCATATCCGCTGTCCGCCGTTATGCTCAGGTATTTCAACCCGGTGGGCGCGCACGGGAGCGGGTTGCTGGGCGAAGCGCCGTGCGGCGTCCCGAACAACCTCATGCCTTATATTACCGGCGTCGCGTCCGGCAGACTAGACCGCCTTACCGTATTCGGGGGCGACTACCCAACGCGCGACGGAACAGGGGTGCGCGACTATATCCACGTCACCGATCTCGCCCAAGGGCATTTGGCGGCGCTGGATTACTGCCTCGAGCACGACGGCGCGGAACCGTTCAATCTCGGGCGGGGAGAGGGCTGCAGCGTTCTCGAACTCATCTGCGCGTTCGAGCGCGTGAACGGCGTAAAAATACCCTACACAATTGAGCGGCGGCGCGAGGGCGATGTCGCGCAGTCATACGCCGGTGTGGAGAAAGCTTTTCAAAAGCTGGGCTGGAGCGCCCGTATGTCCATAGACGACATGTGCCGCGACACGTGGAGATACGTCACCGCGAGCGGAGGTTGACAGTGGTTTATGCCGGATTCTTCGGCGAGCCCCCGGGATCGCGTTTGGCGCGCCATTTTTTGTTCTTTTTCGGGGGGGCTGGATGCCCCTCCGATTTAGCGCGGGGCTGAGCGCTTTTGTGCACGGGTGCCGCTGGTTCCGGACCTGGTTCTTTTGGTTCGGAGGAAATGGAGGACAGGACGGCGTCGAGTTTTTTGGTGTCGCGCTTGGCAAGCGCCGCGAGTTCCGGCAGGATATGTTCGGAAAAGCCCGCTTCTTTCACTTTTCCCTCGGCCTTTGCCGCGATATATTCCGCGCGGCGCGATTTGCCGCCCAAAACCACCATTTCGTCGAAACTGAATGTCTTGAGAGCCGTATCTGACCCGTCCTCGAGGCGAACCTTGGCGTTGCCCCGCAGCAGGTTCACGCTTGTTATCGTGCCTTTGCCCGAGGGGGTCTCCACAAATGAATCCGGCTTTGGGGCGCGCTTCACCACGTCCGCGTACGCCGCCTCTTCGTACTTGAGGCAGCACAACAGTCGGCCGCACGAGCCGGATATTTTCGCCGGGTTGAGCGACAGCCCCTGCGTCTTGGCCATTTTGATAGAGACAGGATGGAAGTTGTGCAAGAACTGCGTGCAGCAAAACGGCTTGCCGCAGACGCCGAGCCCGCCCACCATGCGCGCCTCGTCGCGCACGCCGACTTGGCGCAGTTCTATCCTGGTCTTAAACGTAGAGGCCATATCCCTCACCAGTTCCCTGAAGTCCACGCGTTTTTCCGCCGTGAAATAAAACACCAGCTTGTTGCCGTCGAATGAGTACTCAACGTTGATGACTTTCATGTCCAGTCCATACTCGGCCGCTTTCCTGCGGCAGCACTCAAGAGCTTCGGGCTTCTTCTCGGAGAACTCCTGCATGCGTTTGTGGTCCTCGTGTGTAGCCACGCGTATGACCCGCCTGAGCGGCAGCACTACCGCCGTATCATCCACGCTGTGGTTGCCGTATACGCACGCCCCGTAGTTTACGCCGTTGACGGTGTCCACCACGACGTTTTCTCCGCGCTCCACGCGCAAGCCCTGCGGATCGAAAAAAAACACCTTGTTGTTGTTCTCAAACCGTACGCTTATTACATCTATCACTTAAATATGCCCGTTCCTTCCTCACTTGCGCGGCAGCAATTCCGCGCAGAGCATTCCCGCCACATGGACGGCGCTCACATTTAGCCTGAGATAGTCCTGCGCCAAGCGCAGCGCGCGCATTGCCCGCCACAGGACGTCGCTTTGTCCGGACTGCCCGCCCGGCAAGGCGCGCAACTTAGAAGCCGCGATTTCGCGCGCCCGCTCAACAAATTCTGAGAAAACCGCCCTGTCGAGTTTGTCAAGCGAGAACGAGAACTTTACAAACGGGAGAGCCCCTGCGTACAGCGCCTCGAAAAAGCCGTTTGCCGCGCTGTCTGCCTCCGCCGATGCGCTTTTGCCGAGCCGCTCGCCGACGAAGAACTCGACGCACCTCGACCGCACCGTGGGCAGCAGGGTGTCAGGGTTTTCTGCAACTATGATGAACGCCACGTGTCCGGGCGGTTCCTCGAGTATCTTCAGGAGCGCGTTTTGGCCGTTTGCGTTTAGATCGGAGGCGTTGCGTATCACATACACCTTGGCGGCCGATTCGTTCGGTAATTCGGCTGCGTCCTTTACAATCTCCCTGACATTTTCGACGGGTATCTCTTTTTTATCCGGAGGTTTCTCCACATATATTATGTCCGGGTGAGATCCGTTATCCGCCTTTCGGCAGCCGGAGCACTGCCCGCAAGGTTTCCTCCCGCTCCCCGTACACACCATCGCCGAAGCGAGCGCTCGCGCGGCTTCGTCGCCTCCGCGCTCGCCGCAGACGATGTACGCGTGTGAGAGGGCGCCGCCGTGAAACAACTGTTCTAGCCCATCTGCGCCGCCGACTGATATGCCACTCATTGAGTTTACCCCTAAAATAAAGTATCTCATATATTCTATCACGTCCGTCAATAGCGGGCGACAGGCGGTGCGCGGCGGTTCGGCGGCGAATATTGTTATTATCATGTGATAATGTCTCGCAGAAATTATCGTGGTAAAATGTCCCGTATGGAGACGATAAGGATGAGGGAGAGACAATACAAAAAGGCAATGAAGCAAATGC
>JAITEC010000166.1 GCA_031282225.1 Oscillospiraceae bacterium
CCAGCAGCATATTGCGGACGCCGGGGACTCTGTGGGCCATGGCGAGCAGCGAGCGCTCGGGGCCGTCGGGGAGCTCGTTGTCCGGGTTGGCGGAGGTGCGGCGCTGCGCGGCGTCGAACACGGAGGCGAGGCGCCCCGCCAGCGATGGCCACGCCTGTGTGTAGTACGACTCCATCATGGACGCCGCCAGACCTATGGCGAGTGTGGAGCCGTTCGCGGAGCGGCGTATGCCCTGGAGGAGGTCGTTGACGCCTTTGACCATGGACATTTCAAAGAGCGGATCCGCCATGCCCGCGAGGACCGTGCCGGCTACGCCCCAGGGCGAGTCGTCGCCGCCCAGTTTGGATAGTTTGCCTTGCACGGCTTCTGCGGCGGCCGCGCCTAAGAACAGGGGCACGGACAGCGGCGCCGCCCAGCCCAGGGGGATGGATAGTCCAAACGCTTCGAGCGAGTAGCCGCGGCGGAAACTCTGGTAGTCGGAGTCGCCCTTGTCGTCGTCGGGCAGTTTGATGCGGATGACTCCCATAAGCGAGCCGAAGATGCCGAGCCCCGCGAGTATCGCGCCTCCCGTGACGCTCTGCGCGAGTTTGCTTATGGCTATCGCGCGCGCGTTGGGCGGGAGGTCTTTTCCGCGCTTGGCGGCCCACGCTTGGCGGCTCACGCGCGCCACGTCGTACAGGAGGCCGGCGGGCGTGAGGTTGAGCGACGTGGACAGGATGTTGGACGGGACTTTGGCGTAAGGGAGCGCGCCGCCGAGGAGCATCATACGCAGCTCATCGGAAAAGCCGGACTCGCCCGCGCCGGAAAAGAACGCGGACATGAGCTTGTTGTAGCCCTTGGAAAACTTGTTGGACTGCCTGTACGTCAGGCGCAGCGCCTCGTCCATGGCGTACTGCTTCGCCTTGTCGAGCTGCGAGACGAGCTCAAGACTGTCGTTGGCTTTCACCACGTCAATTCCTTGCGCGGTTATGTAGTTGGAGAGCGCGTTCGTGTAGTATATTTTCAGGAACTTGCTGTCGGAGAGCAGGGAGAGCGCCTTTTTGACCTTGCTTTTCTCGGAGGCGGGCACGCCGTTCATGGCGGCGTCGGTGAGCTCGTCCATGGCGCGGGCAAGTTTGTTTTTGAATTGCTGGCGCTTGGCGCGCACGCGGGCTGAGAGGTCGGCGGGGTCGTCGCCGCGCAGTATGTCCGACATCTCCTTGTATGAGCTCTCGGCATACGCGCGGGTCTCTTTCGTGGCGCGACTCGTTGTGGCGGTGCGCTCGCCCTGCGGGAGGAGCGCGCGCTGCATGGCGCGCTCGAGGGGTTTGGAGGCGGCGTTGAGCGCGGACATGAGCGCGTTGCCGGTGAAATTGCGTCCCCATGTTACGGGGTTGGTGAGCATGGCGACGTAGCGCCACTTGCGGAACTTCTCGCGGCGCGTGGCGGGGCGGCGTGCCGCCAGCCAGTCCACGAATTTGGCCTCGATCTCCGCTATGGCGTCGCCGTCGTCCATGTCGAGCGGCGGCGCGCCCCGCTCCGCGTCGCCGAGCACGGCGGCACGAATGTCTTCGGGGATCTCGTAGTCGGTGCCGTCAGTCTTGTTGAGCTTGCGCAGCACGGCGTCCAGTTTTGCCAGCTCGCCGCCCGGCCCCAGCGCCTTTAGTATGCGCCACGCGGACACGGAGCGCCCTGCCCATGTGCCGAACATCGCCAGTTTCGCCATGACGTTTACGGCGTCCCCGTATCGGCCCGCCGCGTTTAGTTGCTTGTACAGCTCAAAGAAATCCGCCAGTTCCTGCGAGGACAGGGGCTTTTGTTTCTCGCTGCGCTCGTCGAATATCGCGTCGAGCCGCCCCATCTGCGCGTCGAGCGCGTAGGGCGTGACGCGAGACCACGCGTTTTCCATGAGTTTGGCCTGGGCCTCGCGTGTGTCCGTGAACAAGCCCTCGACTATCGCCTCCTCGATCCGGTTCGCGGTCTCGTCCGGCGTCGCGGCGGCCTCTGCGGCGTTGCGCGCACCGCGCCGCACGAAGCCGTCCTTGTCGTCGGGGTCCGTGTTCTTCGGCACGGGGAAGATGCGCGCCGCCTTCTCGCCTTGCGGGTACGCGCCGAACGTCTCCAACAGAGCCATGTACGGGTCGGAGAGTTTGGGCTCGCCGCCGCCGGCGGGCGCGTGGCCGGGCGCTTCCACGCGGCGGCCGTCGGCGAAGGTGGCCAGTATCTCGTTTGCCAGCTCGCGCGTGGCTATCTCGTGCGCGGCGTTGGCCTCGGCGGTCTCCACGGGCGACATCCGCGGGGAGTCGGCAGCGGGGAAGTGCCGACGCAGCGCCAGCTGCGCCGCGTCGCGCGCTAGCGCGTCCATCTTGCCAAAGTCCGGGGACTCGCCGCGCACAATGGCGCGGATCGCGTCGATGTGCCCCAGCAGTTTCTCCCGCTGCTTCGAGGTGCGTACGCCGTACTCGTCGGCGAGTTTGTCCGCCATGCGGCGCGCGTTCTGCTCAGTAGCTGCGACCTTAGCCTTCGCGCCAATGCCCGCGACGGTCTCCCGCAGCCGCGCCGTCTCCCTCACCGCGCCCTCCTCGGCGCCCGCGAACTGCGCCAGAGCTGACGCCCGCACCTTTGCCTTTGCCTTTTGCTCTTTTTCGCGCGCCTTTGCGGCCAATTCTTTTTCGTCGGGAGCCGTAGCGGCGGACGCGGATCCCAGCGCGGGCGAAAAATAATGCTTGACGCCCGCGTTGTCATGTAGTAGACTATCTATATTCTCCAGGTCGAGGTATTCCACGTCAGCGAAATTGGTTCGCTGTTGGTTTACCAAGGCTTGGAGTTTGT
>JAITEC010000204.1 GCA_031282225.1 Oscillospiraceae bacterium
GTTCTTGCTGTCCCAGTCGATGTAGTCCTCGTAGTGCATCGGGCGGATCCTTGTCAGATGGCCGTCGCTGTCCGACTCCACGACGGTCGGCAGTCCGCTGCGCGGCCCGAGCAGGCTCGCCGCCTTGAAAACGCGCCTGTGCGCCCTTACGTCTATTGTTCCCTGTGTCACGAGTCATATCCCCTTTATTAGATTATTTTACTTATCCTCTAGCTGCTCCTCTACTTGTGCCATCTTGCCGCGCGCCAGTTCGGGAGTAATCAATACATTGCCGCAGCTCGGGCAACACGGGACATCGTGAGTGAAGGACTGGCCGAGGTAGTTAAAAACGGTTTTTTTCATGATCAGCGGCACGTCGCAGCGAGCGCAGCGCCATATGGTATTTTCCACGTTCAACGCGCCTCGGGTTCAAAGCGCATACGGTGACAGTACGCGTCGAGGATCTCATATATGCCGCTTTCCAGTGGCTTATAGAGTGCCCAATAAGTCAGCACGGGCTTAACTAGGGAACATATGCGCGCGCCGCTCGCCTCATCCGTGAAGTAGGCGCCGCTCGACTGCGCCATGAAGATTGCTTCTTTAATGTCATCTTGCGCGATGAGTTCCCTGTCAAGGCGCTCGCGCAGCTGGGCGCCCATAACAAGGGAAATACCGTCCCACCGGGGGACGCTGCGGGGCGGGCGCGAGCCGAGATTGCAAAACGCGAATTCCTCCCGAAGTTCAAGCGAGTTTGCTCGCTTTTCACTGATGGTGGGAACGCCGGCGGTCGTGGCGAGACCAAGGGCGACATCTAGTATATGTGAGCACTCCTTGCCATACGCGGCGAACACTTCGCGGCAATTTGCGCAGTACACGATGTATGGCTCGCCAGAGGCGGCGGCGCGATTGCTAACTATCTCGTCGTAGAGCTTTGGGTTCGCAACGCGCATATGGCCGCCGTAGCCGCAACAGCGGCCAAGTTCCGGCAAGGGCGCTATCTCGGCACCGGAGCGTGCGACAATTGAGCGTACAGCCGCACGCATTGCTTTTCCGCCGCGCGCGGAACACGGGTCGAACACGCTCACGCGACCAAAAGCGCACACAGGCGCCAAACTGTCCAGTGCGTCGAGCAACTCATAGAGGGAAATAAAAGCGATATCAGGCGCGAAAGCGCCGAAGAGGCCTACGCACGTGGCGCAGGCGAATACGAATATTGGACGGCCAAGACTCTCCCAATTAGCGCGAATGGCGGAGAGATTGGCGAAGAAGCGCCTGTCGTCGCCGGCCCACCAGGCGGGAGCCCCGCAACAGCCAAGATATATGCCGCAATTATTGTTTGAGTTGATAAGCCCGTAGGCCAGACGCACATGGTCTGGGCGCGAAGCGCCGAGCTGGCAGCCGGGAAAGAAGACATATTCGCACTCGTGCGCGCCGGGCGGAGGGGCGCACAGCGCCGCCTCGCCGGTGTTGAAGTCCATCTCGCGCATCCAAAAATCGTGCAGCGCGGCGGGGGCGCTGCCTGCGTTCATGCGCTCGGCGCGCGACACGCGCAACAGCGCGCCGATGTCCACGCCCTCGGGACAAACGGACTTGCAATAGCCGCATATATTGCATGAGAATGTCTCGCGCGTTATGGTATGGCTCGAATACGGGGGGCTGGCGTTTTGGTCGGTATACACCTCGGTTGCGATCTTGTGCGGTTTCTTACGGAATGCCCTGAGCATCTCGCAAGACGACATGCACTTGTCACAGTCGCACTTTAGGCAGCGCGCCGCCTCGCGCGCCGCCTCCTCCGATGTGTACCCGTCTGGGGATGCTGCAATGACGGCGGGGATGCTCTCGGCGCCTTCGTGGCCGATGGATCGGCCGCAGTTTTCCAAACCGTCGCCGCTGGAAGCGCCGTAAGACTCGGATATTTTTCCAAGTTGAAGATATATTTCTATATTGCGCGCGGCGGCGATGCCTTGGGCAATGCCTTCTACGGGAGATGAGCCCGTGAGGGCGCCGCCCAAAAATACGCCGGGCGTGGAGCACGAAAACAGCGCGCTGTCCCAGCTTTCAAGGCACCCAAAGTGTTCCCCGTCCGTGCCGGTGGCGATATAAACGGCGCTGTATCCGGCAAGGGACTCAAGCGAGGCAATTTCTTCGCCAAGACGAAATTCGGCTTCCGCCGCGCTGAATTGGAGCTGGATATCTTGCGCGATCTCATCAAAGCGCGGATGCATCCTCAATGCGCCGCCCAACTGGGCCTCGCGCTCATAGACTGTTACGTCAATGCGCTTTTGTGCGAGCCCAAGGGCGCAGCTCAATCCGGCGAGACCGGCGCCTATGACGGCGACACGGCCTTCTTTGGGCGGTATGACATATTTCTGCGCCTTTTTTGTGCCGGCGTATTTTATAACGGCGGCCTCAATGTCCAATACTGCGATGGGCGCGTCGCCGAGAGCCTGCCTCTGGCAGCGGGAGCGGCAGGGCGCGTCGCACAGCAGCGATACGGCGACGGGAAACGCCACGGCGTTTCTGTAGAGTTTATAGGCGGCATTCCACTTGCCGTTTTCCGCCTTGCCAAGGAAATCTCGGATGTCGAGACGGAACGGGCAGGCCCAACTGCATGTGGCGGGTTCGCCGTTAAAGCACTTCTCGGTATATGATAACGCTTCCTCCAGCTTCATTGCGCTCTCTCCCGTTTCTCAAGGCGCTCTTTGGCCAAACGCCCGTCCATCAGCATTTTTGTGAGGGTCGCACAGTCGCGAGAGGCGATATAGGAGCGGTATTTTTCCAGATTGTCCATCAAGGCGTCAATTTGCACCGTCAGCATATCTGAGTTGAGCAAAAAGAGCTCGGCCCACATATGCTCGTTGAGTTTGGCAACACGAGTCATGTCGCCGAAGCTGCCGGCAGAAAACCCGTTGAAATTTTCGGAGAGCGGGCACAGCGCGTAAGCGCTGGATACGACGTGGGCGAGCTGCGAGGTAAAAGCTATCATCTCATCGTGACGCTCCGGTGTGGTAAGCGTGATATTGCTAAAACCCAGGCTGAGGAAAAAAGACTGTGCCGCCAGCAGTTTGTCCTCCGGCGTGCCGTGCGGCGGCGTAAGTATCATGCTGGCTCCGTGAAACAGGCTGTCTTGCGACGCGCCGTAGCCCGATGCCTCGCGTCCAGCCATTGGGTGCCCGCCGATAAAAACGACGCCGGATGTCGAAATATGGCCGTCGAGGCGCGAGAACAGATATCGCTTGACACCGCAAAGGTCCACTATTATTGCGCCGCGCTTCATTGTAGGCGCGGTTTTCAATATAAAATCTGCGCTTTCGGACGGGTAGAGCGCCACTAGCGCCATGTCGCACAAAGAAAAGAACTCCGCGCCGCAAGAATCCACGGCTCCGTCGTCTAAGGCGCGCTCCGCGACTGCACGGTCCGTATCATAGCCTGACACATAGTGATCTGTCCTCGCCTTTATCGCCTTGGCAAAAGAGCCGCCGATGAGCCCGAGACCCGCTATTGCCACCCTCATTGGCTGTCGGAGTCCCCGGTGCCTTCGGACTGCGCGTCCCCGGCATTGCCGGGGATCTCTGCGGCACCGTCGCCCCCGCTGTCGCCGTCCCCGTCGACGGTGTCGCCTTCGGCCGGGCCTGCGCCAATGGATGACTGGCGCGCGCGGAAAGCCGCTATGTCGGACTCCTCGCCTCCGGCGAAGTCATCGGTGTAGAAATCGGCCTTATATGAGCCGGCCATGAGATTTTTAATAAAATCTACAACGGTAACGGCGACAAGAGCCGCCGTTAGCACCACAAAAACAACGGCGATGGTTATGCGCATGGTACCGCTCATGCCGGGGTAGTCGCTTTTGAAGAGCTGTGCGATAATATAAATGAGGTACGCGCAGCCGGCAAGCCGAGCGAACACATTCAGCTGCGACCTCCTGGCCTTCTCGGCGGAGGTGCGCATCTTTGGCTTCCTGTTAAACAATAGTCACTCCCCGTTTCATAAAAAGCTCAATCTTTTGGCGTGAGCGGTATGTCGCCGAGGTTCAAGTCAGCAGTTGCGTCAAGGGCGGTCAACGTCTTGTACTCATAGCCCTTCGCCTCAATAACGACATCGTACTTGCCTGCCGCGAGGTCGGTAAACCAAAAATCGCCAAAATCGTCGGTATGCGTGAACCATGTCTTGCCCCCGTTCGTGCAGCGGACTTTGGCGCGTTCGACTATCTCCTTTTTAACAGGGTCGTAGACTGTACCGGCGATGAAGCGGCCGGGTATGTTGCGGTAGAATACGCGGGGGCGGCAGCCTGTCTCCGGAAGGCGCACCGTCGCTCCTGTGATGAAGTCGCCCAGATCGGTCTCCTCGCCAAAGCCCAAGGCATCTGTTGGGCAGGCCTCCACGCAGCGAGGGAGCTTGTATCCGTTGTCGAGCAGATGCGAGCAGCCCGTGCACTTCTGGCAGATGCCAAGTTCCTCGTTGTAGTATATGGCGCCGTAGGGACACGCCTCCTGACAGGCGCGGCAACCGGTACACTTTTCTGGGGAGAGCATGACAAATCCGTCGGCGCGCCTGTAAAACGCGCCGGAGGGGCATGCGCCAACACATGCCGCGCGCTCGCAGTGATTACAAAGCTGCGCGATATAGTGTATCTTGACTTTTGGGATGGTGCCGCCGACCACCTCGCGGAGCTTTACCCAAAATTGCCCTATCTCGGGCTGCGGACGGGCGTAAGGCGCCCAGTCGTTGCCTACGTGTTCATCTTTGCACGCGAGCTGGCAGTTATAGCAGCCGTTGCACTTCGAGACGTCTACGG
>JAITEC010000036.1 GCA_031282225.1 Oscillospiraceae bacterium
GCGCTCCACGCGGTCGGCACTTTTCTTTTTTGGCGTCGCGCCTGCCTTTTGCGGCTTGTTTTTCGCGGCCGGGCGCCTGGGCTGCCGCGCCGCCGGCGCGCTGCGCTCGCCGCGCAGGCGCATATATTCCTCAAACGTGCCGTCGAAATCCGTGAAAACGCCGTCGTGCAACTCCCACACGCGAGCGGCGAACTTGTCTATGAAATACCGGTCGTGCGACACGAACAGCAGCGCTCCTCCGTAACCGCCGAGCGCGTCCTCCATCCACTCGCGCGAGGCGGCGTCGAGATGGTTCGTGGGTTCGTCCAGGACGAGCAGGTTCACGTCCGCGCTCATGAGCGAGCACAGGCGCAGGCGACTCTGCTCGCCCCCCGACAGGTCGCCCACAGGCTTGAACACGTCCTCCCCCGAAAATTTGAACGATCCCAGGCGGTTTCGAGCCGAGGCCGACGAGCAGCCGGTCTCGTACATAAGCGTGTCGAGCGCGCTCATATGCGGATCGTCAAACTTAATGGCTTGCGGCAGGTACGCGGCCTTGACGGCGGGTCCCAACCGCGCGAATCCGGCGTCCGGTCGTTCCTCGCCCATTATTATCTTCACGAGGGTAGTCTTCCCGGCACCGTTGTCGCCGACTACAGCAATGCGCTGTCCCGCGGTGACCGTCACGCTCACGTCTCCGAACAGCCGCCTGCCGCCGTATGATTTGGCAATGCCCTGCGCTGCGGCTACGCAGTCTCCCTTGAATACGGACTCGTTAAAGCGGGCGCCCATCTTCTTCTCGCTGTGCGGGCGCTCCGTTACGGTGACGCGCCCTATCCGTTTTTCGATGGCGAGCGCCTTCCTCATGAGGCGTTTATTGCCTATGCCCCACTGCCGCAGCCTGTCCGCCGCCTCCTGAAGTCGCCTCGCCTGCGCCTGCTCCCGCTCGTACCGCGTCAGCCCCTCCTCGAACCTGCGGCGCTTTTCAGCCGCGTAAAACGTGTAGTTCCCGCTAAAAAACTCAACCTTGCCGCCCTCTATCTCAATTACGCGCGTCACGGCGCGGTCGAGGAAATACCTATCATGCGAGACGGCCAGTACTGTGCCCGCGTATTTTTGAAGGTATTCCGCCAGCCACTCCACAGCTCCCATGTCGAGATGGTTGGTAGGCTCGTCAAGCAGCAGCACATCAGTCTTCTCCAATATCATGCGCGCCAAGTTGACTCGGGTCATCTCGCCGCCTGACAGCGTGGAAAACAGCTGCGCGCGCATCTCTTCCGTGATGGACAGCCCGTTTGCCACGCGGTTTCGCTCGAACTCGGCGTCGTACCCGCCCTGCCGCTCAAACTCGAACGACAGCGCATCGTACTCGTCCAACGAACCGCCGCCCGCTTCCAACTCCCGCTCAAGCTCGTCCAGGCGCGCCCTGATCCCCCGCAGGCGCGCCTGCCCGGATTGCAGCACGTCCTCCGCCGTGAACCCGTGCGGATACCGCGGTATCTGCGATATGAGACCCAGTTTCTTGCCGGACGGCACGGCTATGCTCCCCTCATCCGGCTCCAGCGCGCCGGCTATGAGACGGAACAGCGTTGTCTTTCCCGCGCCGTTGCGCCCGAGCAACCCGACCCGCTCGCCCTCGTTTATCTCAAACGTAACGCCGTCGAGGATGTTATTGCCTGCCTCGAACGCCTTAACAACATTTTGAACGGAAATATCAATCAATTGCGCACCCCCAAATCCAGGTTTCGACGAATTGGGACACTTGTATTTGCTCCGGCGGCGTAATATAATGGCACAGTAAATGAAAACGGGAGGGATATATGGACCTGCACGATTTGGGCTCTCGCATCAAGACAGGCGCGCGCTGCCATCTCGTCGGCATAGGTGGCGTCTCCATGTCGCCGCTCGCCGAGGAACTGCTCGGCGAGGGTCTGCGCGTGAGCGGCTCCGACATCAGCGGCGGCAGCGCGATAGACAGGCTGCGCTCGATGGGCATAGCTATATCCATAGGCCACAGCGCAGACAACATAGACGGCGCCGACTTTGTGATCAGGACGGCGGCAGCGCGCGACGACAACACCGAGATTGCGGCCGCCCGCGAGCGCGGCATACCCGTGTTCGAGCGCTCCCAAGCTTGGGGATATATCATGCGGGGCTACAAAAATGCCGTATGTGTCGCCGGCACCCACGGGAAAACCACGACTACCTCCATGGTGACGCATATCCTCATGGCCGCGAATGCCGACCCCACGGTCATGATAGGCGGAACTCTGCCCATGCTCGGCTCGGGCTACCGCGTCGGGCACGGGGACGTTATTGTTTTGGAGTCGTGCGAGTACTACGATTCGTTTCTCAATTTCTCGCCGACCGTGGCTATAATCGTCAACATCGATGCAGACCACCTCGATTATTTCCATAATTTAGACAATGTCAAACGCTCTTTCCGCAACTTCGCCTCGCTGGTGCCCCC
Organism: Oscillospiraceae bacterium; assembly: GCA_031282225.1. GTDB lineage: Bacteria > Bacillota > Clostridia > Oscillospirales > Oscillospiraceae > JAISBX01. The sequence goes on from JAITEC010000036.1 coordinate 2,450, forward strand.
CCGAGGCGCCATTGTTTGCGGGGCAGACGACGAGAACACCATGGACGCCCTAAAACCACTGGGGCGCGAGCTGTTCACCTTCGGCACCGGCGCCGGCGCCAAGCTGCGGGGCGTAAACGTGCGCCTGGAGGGCGCCACATCGTCCGCAGATGTCTTGCTCGACGGCAGGGAATTTTGCCGCATCGCGCTGGGCGTGCCCGGCGCGCACAACGTGCACAACGCGCTCGCAGCCGCAGCCGCAGCCGCAGCCCTCGGCTTGTCGGCCGAGGCTATAACGCGCGGATTGGCGTCGTTTCACGGCGCCGACAGGCGCCTGGAGTTCAAGGGGCGCGTGAACGGCGCGGATATATACGACGACTATGCCCACCACCCAAGCGAGCTCCGCGCGGTGCTCGATACGGTTGAACAGCTCGGATACAGCCGCGTTATCCTGGCGTTCCAGCCGCACACGTTCACGCGCACAAAAGCGCTGTTCGACGATTTCGTAACGCAGCTGAGCCGGGCCGACGTCCTGTTCCTGGCGGAGATATACGCGGCGCGGGAAAAAAACACGGTGGGCATCTCCTCAAAAGACCTGGCCGACAAGATCCCGGGCGCCGTGTTCTGCCCCGACCCGGACACGCTGCTCGCCCGCGTCGCCGCAGCCGCGTCGCCGGGCGACGTCGTGCTGACAGTAGGCGCGGGCGACATATATAAGGT
>JAITEC010000058.1 GCA_031282225.1 Oscillospiraceae bacterium
AGGGCGCGCGCGGCGCCTTTGCCCATGAGCAACCCGCTCAGTTCTTTCGACACGCGCTCCGGCGCGACGAATCGCAGCAGCGCGCGGCAGCTGTCCATGGCACGCATCGTGCCGGGTTCGATGCGGAAGTCCAGCCGCGACGCGAAACGCATCGCACGCACAATGCGCAGGGCATCCTCCCCGAATCTCGTCTCGGGGCGCCCCACGCATCTAACCAGCCTGTCCGACAGGTCGTCCATCCCGCCGAACAAATCGACTATCTCTCCCGACAGGCTGCACGCCATGGCGTTGACCGTGAAATCCCTTCGCCCGAGATCGTCCTCAATGCTGCGGACAAACGCCACGCTGTCCGGGCGGCGCTTGTCGGAATAAATCCCGTCCGCCCTGAACGTAGTGATTTCCAACGTCTCGCCGCCCAACTCCACGGCCACGGTACCGTGCCTTGCGCCTGTCTTTATAATCCTGTGTCCCTTGAATGTCCGCGCCACCAAGTCCGGCGTCGCCGACGTGCAGATGTCCCAGTCTTTCGGAGCGATGCCCAGGAGCATGTCGCGCACGCACCCGCCCACGAGGTATGCCGCGTGCCCTTCGCGCCCGAGCGCCACCAGAGCCTCCCGCGCGCCGCCGGGTATGTTCAACTGCGGCATTTGGTCAGGCTCGCCCATTGCCCGCCCCGCGTTTTAGGCGCCCCATGGCCTCGCGCGCTGAGTTTTGTTCCGCGATTTTTTTGCTCCGTCCCGTGCCCGCGCCTATCGTCTCGCCGTTGAGGCGCACCTCCACGGCGAATATCTTATCGTGTTCCGGCCCTGTCTCGTCCGTGAGATGGTATATCAGCGACTGCCCGCCCTTGCGTTGGACAAATTCCTGGAGCGCCGTCTTGTAGTCGCCTGTTTGCGTGTCTTCCCCGCCGCTACCGCGAAGGATGTACCTGTCCACAAACATCTTGACAGGCGCCCAGCCGCCGTCGAGGTACATGGCCGCCAAAAGCGCCTCCACGGCATCCGCCAATATCGAATGCCGCCCCCTGCCCCCGCTGGATTCCTCGCCGCGCCCCAATACAATGTGCTCGCCCAGCCCCAGCCGTTCCGCCACGTCGAAAAGGCTCTTTTCGCACACAAGCGCCGCCCTGCGCCGCGTCATGTCGCCCTCCGCCATCTGAGGAGCGCTTCCGTACAGCCTCTCGGCGACAGCCGCGCCCAAAATCGAGTCCCCGAGGAACTCCAGCCGCTCGTTGCACTCGACATGTCCCCTCTTGTTCTCGTTTGCGTATGAGCTGTGTGTCAGCGCCGTCTCCATCAGCCCCTTGTCTTTGAACGCATAGCCAAGCGCGCGCTCTAAATCCCGCATAATAATAATCCCGCCTCCGCATAATATCCGCGCGACTGCGCGCGAGGGACATTATACCCGATTTCCGCATTTTGGGCAAGGCGCGTGTCGCGTTACGCCAGTTCCGATTTTTACAATCCTTTAGGAGCGCTCCCCCGCTATACTCGCAATAAAGACGACGGGGTCTGCATTTTTGATAAATGCGGGCTCCGCCGCCTTGTTTTATATAAGGGAGGACAAATGAAATGAAAAATGCGTTCAGGAAAGCCCTCGCCGCGTCCCTCGCGCTCGCGCTCGTCTCGGCGTCCGCCGCCGGGTGCGGCAAGAAGGAAGCCGCCGGAGACGACGAAATCAAGTTTGGCATCATCTACGCACACTCCGGTTCGGCCGAAATGATTGAGTCCGTCTCGGAAAAGGCGGCGCTGCTCGCCGTAGAGGAGATAAACGCGGCGGGCGGGGTGGGCGGCAAAAAACTCGTCGCCATCACGGAGGACTGGGAGTCCGACGAGTCTAAAGCCACTGAAAAAGCCAAAAAGCTGTACCTGCAAGACGAAGTGCCGTTCATCCTCGGCACGTGCCTCGGCACGGGTACGCAGGCCGTGAGGACCGTCGCGGAACAAAACGGCAAGCTGTTCTTCGCACCTACAGCGGGTTCCGGAGAGGACGAGTCGCCCAACACTATCTACACCGGCGGCACGACTTACACGTTCACAAAAGAACTCATCCCCTACATGACTGAGAAATTCGGCCCCAACGTGTTCTGCGTGGGATCCGATTACTACTACCCCGTGCGCATCGCGGAGCAGACAAAGGCGCTCGTGGAACTGGGCGGCGGCAACCTGGTAGGAAGCGAGTTCTTGCCCATGGAGGCGACCGACTGCTCCACGGTCATAGCAAAGATAAAACAACAGGCGCCCGACTTTATATACGCCAATGTCGTAGGGAGCACCACGGCGGCCTTCTATCAGCAAGCAAAGGAATACGGCCTCGATATTCCTATAGCGAGCGTGATCACATCGGAGATGGACGCCGTAACAATGGGCGGGGAGTACTCCGAGGGCACATACGCCACGTTCAACTGGTTCGCCTCGAGCGACAACCCCCTGTCTGTCAAGTTTTTGGAAAATTTTGAGAAGAAGTACGGTCGCGAGGACATGCTGCGCGTCAACGCCACGATAACGGCCGCCTACTCCTCCGTATATCTCATCGCCGAAGCGCTCAAAAAAGCCGGGAGCTACGACGTGGATTCGTTAAAAGCGGCTCTCGCCGGAACGAGCGTCGACACTCCGCAGGGTAAATTCTCCGTGGACCCCGAAAACGGCTATTACGCCGAGAACTACGCTATGATAGTCATGTGGGGAGCGGACGCGCGCCCCGTGACCGTCTATGAGTCCGACGGGCAGCTCCCCGCCGAGCCATGGCCGGACATACTCTTCCCAAACGGCAAACCGAGCTGATATAATCACAATGGGTATTTTACCAATCCAGCTCATGAACGGGCTGTTTGCCGCTTCTACGCTGCTGCTGTGTTCGCTCGGCATGGTCATCATATTCGGCAACATGAACGTGGTGAACCTGGCGCACGGCGAGTTCATAATGGTCGGCGCTTACACGGCGTGGTTTATCTCCGCCGTGGCCCGCCTGCCATTTGTGGCAGCCGTGGCCGGCGCCGCTCTGGTCGCCGGGCTATTTGGCGCGGTTGTAGAGCGCGTAGTAATAAAGCGTTTTTATCAGCGGTTCGAGGAGACTTTGCTCGCCACATACGCAATCTCCATCATCATGACGCAGATATTCCGTCTTGGCTTCTCCTCCATGAAAAAGATAGTTGAGTTGCCGGTGCGCGGCGGCTTTGAAATTGGATCGATGACATTCCCGAAGTACAACCTCGTCATTGTTGCGGCTGCCGCAACGGCGGTGGGGTTCGTGTGCCTGCTATTTTACAAGACCCCGTTTGGCAGGCGCGTGCGCGCGATCAGGCAAAACCGGAATATGGCCATGTGTCTGGGCATAAACGCGTCCGCAACGGACACGCTCTCGTTCGGGCTGGGCTGCGCGCTCGCCGGCCTCGCCGGCGCGGTGACGGCGCCGGTAAAAATCGTGTTCCCCGCCATGGGCGCCTCATACTTGATGGACTCGTTTTCAACCGTCGTAGTGGGCGGGGTGGACTCTTTCATTGGCACAGCGGCATCGTCGGCGCTGATTAGCGAGTCCACGTCCGTGCTCGGGGGCTTCATGAGCGAGGTCTACGCGCAGATAATTGTGCTAGTGGGGATAATCTTGATCCTGCGCTTCCGCCCGTCGGGGCTGTTCGCAAAGGAAAGGCGGTGACTGCGGCTTTGGGCGGTATAAAGAAGGCGCGGCTCATTTTTACCCGGAGGGCGGGCATAAACGCGCTCATACTCGCGTTCGTGGCACTGTACCCCGTGGCGGCGGGCGCGTACCGCACGGACGTGTTGGCCAAAACGCTCGCGCTGGTAATCCTGGCGCTCTCCGTCGACCTGCTGTGGGGGTACACCGGTATCCTGAGCCTCGGACAGGCGGTGCCCTTCGGGCTGGGGGCGTACATAGCTGCCATAAGCGACAACGTGTCGCGCGGCATACCCGACTATATGGTGACATACGGCATAACGCAGCTCCCCGCCGCGTTCATGCCCCTGACTGTCCCCGCCGTTGGCGTCGCGCTCGCCGTCGCGGTGCCGGCCGCGCTGTCGTACCTCATAGGCAGGCTGCTGCTGTCCGGCCGCGTCAGGGGCGTGTTCGTGTCGCTCATCACCATGGCGGTGGCGAATGTGGCGACCGTGTATATTAATAACGCGCAGAAATTCACGGGAGGCTCCAACGGCATCGGCGATATCACGCGGCCCGCGCCGTTTGGACACGCCCTCTCCATATACGGCAATTACTATTTTGTTATGGCCGCGGCGGTGCTCGCGTATGCGTTTTGTTACTATATCGGCTCGTCGAGGCTGGGTCGCGTTCTGGGCGCGATACGCGCAAACGAAAACCGCGCCGTGTTCATAGGATACCGTGTCTCGGACTACAAGGTGTTCATCTATGTAGTCTCCGCCGCGCTCGCGGCAATTGCCGGCATGCTCTACGCGAGGACGACGGGCATGGTGTCCCCCGCAGTGACGGGCATACGCCTGTCAACGCTCGCTGTCATATGGGTGGCCGTGGGCGGGCGCGGAAACCTGACGGGCGCCGTTGCCGGGTGTCTCGCGCTCAACGGCATGGAGCGTTTCGCGGCAGGTTTCCTCGGGGACGCGTGGGAACTTGCCGTAGGCGCTATCTTGCTGCTCATTGTGTTCTTCATGCCCGACGGCGTTATCGGCGCGGTTTTGAGGTTTCGCCCATTAAGGCCCGCCGCGAGGGCGAAAGGCGGCGGTGCCGGTGGATGACAAGGCCCTCTTGGAATTGGTGAACGTCTCTGTGGACTTCAGGGGGTTCCGCGCCGTGGACGGGGTGTCCATGTCGGTAAAGGCAGGCGAGATACGCACGATAATCGGCCCCAACGGCGCCGGCAAGAGCACGCTCATAGACCTCATAACTGCCAAGACCAAACTGAGGTACGGCAGGATATTCTTTCAGGGGCGCGATATAACCAACCGATCCCCGGACAGTATAGCGCGTATATACGGCATAGGTAGGAAATTTCAGGGACCAAACGTATTCGGCGACATGACCGTGGAGGAAAATCTGGCGCTCGCGCTGAGCGGCAGCCGGGGGGTGCTGCGCAACCTGTTGCGCAGCGAGAGCGAGGACGCGCGCGGCGCAATAGACGGGATACTCGATACCATAGAGCTCGCCGGCGCCCGCCGCGAGATGGTGTCCTCGCTCTCGCACGGCGAAAAGCAATGGGTGGAGATCGGCATGGTGCTCGCACAGGACGCAAAGCTCATCATACTCGACGAGCCCACTACCGGCATGACAGCCGACGAGACATACAAGACAGGAGAGATGATACGCGCCATGAGCGGCGATAGGACCGTAATAGTGACGGAACACGACATGGATTTTGTGCGGCAGGTGGCACAGACAGTCACCGTCATGAATCAGGGTAAGATACTGGCGGAAGGCGGCTTCGAGGAAATATCCGCAAATCCAGAAGTCATCCGCGTCTATCTCAAGGAGTGAAATCTAAGGCCATGACCGTAAATCACAACAGCGGCTCCGTGCTCTCGGCCGTTGGCGTAAGCGCCGGATACGCGGCGGGGCGCGTCCTGCACGGCATATCGTTCGAGGTGCGCGCGGGCGACGTAATAGCGCTCATAGGGCGCAACGGAGTTGGAAAGACAACTCTCCTGCGCTGCATCATGGGCCTTATCAAGCCCGACTGCGGCCGCATTGAATTCCTCGGCGCCCCGCTCGCGGGCCCGGCATCGGCCATAGCGTCGTCCGGCATCGCCTATGTGCCGCAAGGGCGCGATATATTTTCCGACTTCACTGTGCGCGAGAACCTGTTCATGGGCGCGCAGCGCGCGAAAAAGGGCGTCGCGGCGGAGAGGTTCGACTCTGTGCTCGAGTACTTCCCCGCGCTGAGGGCACATCTCGACAGGCGCGGCGGCGTGCTCTCCGGCGGGCAGCAGCAACAGCTTGCCATAGGCAGGGCGCTCATGGGCGCGCCGAAGCTCCTTCTGCTCGACGAGCCAACGGAGGGCATACAGCCGAATATCGTGGCTCATATATCCGACATACTCGGCCGCGTCCACGAGAGCCTGGGCCTGCCGATAATAATAGTTGAGCAAAACCTGAAATTCGCTATGGGTCGGGCAAACCGCTTTCTCTGTATGCAAAAAGGGAGCATAGCCGCCTGTGGCGACATAGGGGAACTCTCGGAAGATGTGATTGCAAAATACCTCAGGGTATGAGGCGATACCGATACCAAAACGAAAGGCGTGGCGATGATATGTCAAAAGAATGGTCCCCATACGCGGACATTGTAATTAAAAACGCAAAAATCTACACGGTGGATCTCACAGTCGACGAGATCCGCTCCGGCAAGACGGACTTCACCGTGATAGAAAACGGTTTTGCCGCCGCAAAAGACGGCAGGACCGTCGCCGTCGGCGCCGGGCACGGCGAGCGCCTCACAGGCGCCGGCACGGCGGTCATAGACGCCGGGGGCAAATGCCTCTTGCCCGGTTTTATCGACTCGCATATGCACGCGATGTTCGCCGGCACGGAACTCATAGGCGTCAATTTCAAATCCTGCCGCAATAAGGACGAGTTTATTTCGGCTCTGAGCGCACGCGCGCGGGCGACCGCTCAGGGGGCGTGGATAAAGGGCTGCGAGTGGAACGAACTCGTGTGGGACGTAAAGGAAGCGCCAACGAAGCGCGACCTGGACGCGGCCGCGCCCGACAACCCCGTCATGTGCTGCCGCCTGTGCCACCACGTATATGCCGTCAACTCAAAG
>JAITEC010000196.1 GCA_031282225.1 Oscillospiraceae bacterium
CGTCCGGCAGCGGCAAGACGACGCTTCTGCGCTGTCTGAATTTCCTGGAGCTGCCCGACGAGGGCGTCATACGCGCGGCGGGCGAGACGGTGTTCGATTCCGCCGAGTCACGCGGCGTCACGGAGCGCGAGCTGCGACGCCGCCGGCTGCACTTCGGGCTCGATTTCCAGAACTTCAACCTGTTCCCGCAGTACACGGCTCTCGAAAACGTGGCGCTGGCAGGGCGGCTGCTGGCACGGGAGCAGCCGGACTACGCCCGCCGCCGCGCGGAGCTCTTCGCGGAAATAGACGAAAAGGCTCGCTCGCTGCTCGACTCCGTCGGGCTGATGTCAAAGCTCGGCGCTTACCCGCACGAGCTCTCGGGCGGGCAGCAACAGCGTGTGGCCATCGCGCGCGCGCTGGCGCTCTCTCCCGATATACTCTGCTTCGACGAACCCACGTCCGCGCTCGACCCAGAACTAACGGGCGAGGTGCTGCGCGTTATACGCTCCTTGGCTGCGCGCCACACCACGATGGTGATAGTCACGCACGAGATGCAGTTCGCGCGCGAGGTCTCCGACAAGGTAATATTCATAGACGAGGGCTCTATAGTTGAGCGCGGCTCCCCAGAGGACGTTTTCGGCAGCCCGAAGAGCGAGCGCACAAGGCGTTTTTTGGATCGGTATTCCGGTTAGTTGCGCTATATGCTGTAGTCCCAGTACTCCTCAGTCGGGAGTTCCAGGTCGTATTTATCCCTGTCCCGCCTGTTTTGCATATCCGTGTCGCCCGCGTTCACGCGCGTCTTGCCGGAGACGGGCTTTGTTATGAACGCGTTGGCTCCTATCACCACTCCCTCGCCTATGACGGTGCCGCCCCCCAATATCGATGCCCCGGAGTATATAGTCACATGGCTTTCTATGGTAGGGTGCCGCTTTACTCCGGACATAAGCTGGCCGCCGCGCGTAGATAGCGCGCCGAGCGTGACCCCTTGGTATATCTTCACGAAATCACCTATACTGGTAGTCTCGCCTATCACTATGCCCGTGCCGTGGTCGATAAAGAAATGGTGCCCTATCGTGGCGCCGGGGTGTATCTCTATGCCCGTGAGCCCGTGCGCGTGTTCGCTCATCATCCTCGGTATGAGCGGCACGTTGAGGGCATACAGTTCATGCGCCAAACGGCTCACGGCGATTGCGTAGAGTCCCGGGTACGACAGGACTATCTCCTCTTTGCTGTACGCCGCCGGGTCGCCGTCGAACGCCGCGTCGACGTCCGTTGCCAGAACGGCGCGGATTGACGGCAGTTTTTCCAAGAACTCGTACGTTATCTCAATGGCGCTTTTGTCGTCCCTCATGCTCTCTTTTCTGTATGGCAGGGCGCGCCCTATCTGTTTTTCCAAACTGTAAATCACGTCTTCCAATATCTCGCCCACATGGTAGTCCAGCGAGTCCTCGCGCAGAGGCTTTTGAGAAAAAAAACCGGCGAAAATAAGCGAGCACAGCCGCTCGAGAATCACGACCACTGCGGACTTGCTTATCTGATCGGTCTCATCGACTTTGATCAGCGTCTCCTCCTCGTGGTAGCTGCGCACAAGCGCCGCCACCAGTTCGCGTATCTTCGCATCCCGTTTTTCCGGCATGGTAAACCCCTCCCGTTTCCGTATGTTGTGGCGGCGCGCCAATCTTACCGTTTTATGCGCCCCATACATCGGAAACGTTCGTACCTGCCATGCAGCAGCGAATCTGCAGTCTTCGCGGCGGCGGCCTCGCGCCAGCGCGCGATGTCGGAGCGCAGCGTATCGAATATTCTCTCCGGCTCTTTCGCGGGCTCGGTTATTACGCGCTCTACCACCCCAAAGCCGAACGCGTCCCGCGCCGTCAGTTTGAGGCTGTCGGCAGCCTCTTCCGCCCTACCTGTATCGCGCCACAGGATGTTGGCACAGCTCTCGGGGGATATAACGGAATAAATGGCATTTTCCAACATCCACACCTCGTCCGCCACGGCCAGCGCGAGCGCGCCGCCGCTGCCGCCCTCACCCACAAGCACGGAGAGTATCGGCGTGCGGAGAGCCATCATCGCCGATATGTTCTCGGCAATCGCCTGCCCCTGCCCGCGCTCCTCCGCGCCGATGCCGCAAAACGCGCCCGACGTGTCCACAAAGCATATTACCGGGCGTCCGAACTTCTCCGCCTGCTTCATCAGCCTGAGCGCCTTTCGGTAGCCCTCGGGGTTAGGCGCTCCAAAGTTGCGGCGGATGCGGCTGCGCGTATCGCGCCCTTTCTCCGTTGCAATTACCGTAACCGGCTCGCTGTCCAGATAAGCCAGACCTCCCATGACGGCCGGGTCGTCCGCGAAGCGCCTGTCGCCGTGCATCTCGATAAAATCGGAGAAGACGTTGTATATGTAGTCTATGCCCGTATAGCGGTCTTTTGACCTGGCCGCGCGCACGCGCTCGTACGCGGCGCCGCGTTGCGTTTTCATGGGCGCGCCCCCCGTCTTGTCATTTCCGCCTCGCGTGCATCTCAAGCAGGCGCGATATGACCTGCTTTTGCCTCGCGCGGTGCACTATCATGTCTATAAAGCCGTGCTCCAAGAGCCCTTCCGCCTTTTGGAAGCCGGTGGGCGGCTTCTTCCGTATCGTCTGCTCGACGAGCCGCGCCCCCGCGAACCCCACGGTAGCGCCGGGTTCGGCTATGATAATGTCGGCCGACATCGCAAAGCTCGCAGTGACGCCGCCCATGGTGGGATTTGTCAACACCGACAGATAGAAGTTCCCGCCATCGGCGTGGCGCTGCGCCGCCCCGCATGTCTTTGCCATCTGCATGAGCGAGAGTATCCCCTCTTGCATACGCGCGCCGCCGGACACGGCGCAGCCCACCACGGGCAGCGAGCGCTCCGCCGCATACTCGAACAAAAGGGTTATCCGCTCGCCGACCGCACACCCCATGCTTCCCATCATAAAATACGGCTCCATTATAAATACGCAGCACGGCGCTCCGCCTATTTTCGCCTCCCCGCATATGACTGCCTCCGATTCCCCCGCGCTCTTTTTTACGCTTTCCAGCTTTTCGCCGTATCCTGGGAAGCGCAGGAAATCGGCGCTCCCTATGTCTCCGAACATCCCGGCGAAGCTGCCATCGTCAGTCATGAACGCCGCGCGCGCCCTTGCGGTCATTTTGAAGTTGTATCCGCAGCGGCACACGCTCATATTCTCCCACAGCGCGCTGATCGGGTTCCCGTACCCGCACTCAGGGCAGGTCTCCACGACCTCGCTGTCTGCCTCAACCTGTTCCGGCTGCGCCCTTCCGCCTTTTTCAAGTTCATTTTTCGGTTTCCTGAACAACGGCGCAATCGCCATAAAGACAAAGTCCCCCTTCAGACAAAATATGTCCCGCGCTTGAAGTCCGGGTCGGTGAGCGTAACTATCCTGTCGTCGATATCGTTCGGTATTCCCTCTATTACAAGTTCGCACAAAGCGGCGTACATCTTGCGTATCGCCTCCTCGCGCGTCCCCGCGTGCACTATTACCTTCCCGAGCAGCGGGTCGTAATACGGCGTTATGGTGCATCCCGTCCAAAGCGCGCTGTCAAAGCGCACCTTGGGACCGCCCGGAACATGCAGGAACGTCACGCTGCCGGGCGACACGGCGTTTATGCGGCACTCAATGGAGTGCCCGCTCAGCGCGATGTTCTCCTGCTTGAATGTTAGCGGCACTCCCGCCGCCACACGTATCTGCCACTTGACGATATCTATCCCTGTAACCTGCTCCGTAACGGCGTGCTCCACTTGAAGCCGCACGTTCATCTCCATGAAGTAGAAATTCCCGTCGCCGTCCAGCAAAAACTCCACCGTCCCGGCGTTTCGGTAACCTGCGGCGCGTGCCGCAGCGACGGCGGCACCGCACAGGAGATCGCGTGTCTCCTGCGTGACAGCCGGGGACGGCGACTCCTCAAGCGTCTTCTGGTTGTTCTTTTGGGCGGAACACTCGCGCTCATAAAGGCAGAGCGCGGTGCCGGCCTCGTCGCAAAGCAGCTGCACCTCAATATGGCGCGCCGGGTATATCCGCTTTTCAATGTAGAGCGCGCCGTCTCCAAACGCCTCCTCCGCCTCTCGCGAGGCGGCCGCGAACGCGCGCTCCATCTCTCCCGGGCCGCCCACCGCCCTTATGCCCCTGCCGCCCCCTCCGGAGCGCGCCTTTATCATAATGGGATATCCGATGTCGGCGGCGGCCTCAACGGCCGCCGCCGCGTCCGGCAGGACGCCGGTCCCCGGGATCACCGGAACGCCGGCCTCCCCCATAATCCGCCTCGCCTCGTCCTTGTCTCCCATTTTCGCTATTACGCCAGCCGGCGGGCCGATAAACGCGATTCCTGCGGACTCGCACAACTGCACAAATCCCGCGTTTTCCGAGAGAAAACCGTAACCCGGGTGTATGGCCTGCGCCTTTGTGACCATCGCCGCAGAGACAATCCTGCCGCCGTTCAAGTAGCTCTCCGACGCCGGCGCCTCTCCAATGCACACGCCTTGGTCGGCTAGAGCGACGTGGAGCGACGATTCGTCGGCTTTTGAGTAGACAGCCACTGTGGAAATACCCATCTCCTTGCACGCCCTTATGACGCGCACGGCGATCTCGCCCCTATTAGCTATCAGTATCTTTGAAAACATAATCCGTTCCGTTCTTGATCGTATCTTTTCCGGCGAGACAAAATGAGTATTCGGCCCGCGCGCAGAGCTTGCCGCCCACGCGTGCCTCGCCTCTGGCGAAATAAAACGGGTGGCGGGATTTCGTGATGGAGCACCGCGTCTCTATAGTGTCGCCCGGGCGCGCCGCGTTTTTGAAGCGCGCGCCGTCTATGCCAGTGAGGTAGGGCGTCGCGCCCCCCGCTCCACCTTCGAGCAGCGCGCACGCCGACTGGGCCATGATCTCGCACAGCACTACCCCCGGCACGACTGGGTTGCCAGGGAAGTGCCCGTCCAAAAACCACTCGTCCCCGCGCACCGCATACGCGCCCAGCGCCGCCTCCCCATCCCGCGTGACACTGTCGAGCAGCAGCATGGAGCCCCTGTGCGGGAGCAATCCCATCACCTGCGACCTATCCATGCGCAAATCGCCCCGCCCGCTCACAGCGGCTTTATCCTGAACAGCGGGTGCCCGTAATCCACCGCCTGTTTATTCGACGCGCATATCTCGACTATCACGCCGTCGCGCTCTGCCGTTATCTCGTTCATCATCTTCATCGCCTCGATAATGCAAAGAACATCGCCCGTATGTACTGTGTCGCCCAAGGCGACATACGGCCTTTGCCCCTCCCCGGGGGCGCAATAGAAAATGCCGACCATCGGCGAGGGCACGGTTATTGCGCCCTCGCCACCCTCCGCGGAGGCGCCTGACCCGTCCCCCCACGAAGCGCCTGCCGCCGGCGCCGCGCTGTGCGCAGGGCGCCGCCTTAGCTTTACCGACACGTCCCCGTCGGCGTATTCCAAGGACGTCAGCCCCGTCTCACACATGAGTTCCGCGAGCCTCCTGATATCGTCTGTATCTACCTTAGCCAAAAAATCACCTCTGGAATATCACTCGAAATCCCATACATATTACAATATGCGCAAGGCAATGTCAAATCCGCGCCTACACGAGATATTGCGTCGGGAGGGAGCGCAGGAACCCATCGGCGATTTTTCCGCGCACTTGCTCCGCGTGCTCCGTGAGGAACGGGTCGTCCGCAGAGCTCAGGCCCTGGCGCGCCATTTCCTCGGCGAACATCGCGCACAGCTCCGATACGCAGGGTCTCACCGCATCC
>JAITEC010000018.1 GCA_031282225.1 Oscillospiraceae bacterium
AAATCCTCCAAAAAGGTATTGATTTTTGCTGCCGAATGGGGTATCATAGCCGTATGCTACATGGCGATTGAACGGGGAGGCGCGATATGGGCGAGGGGTACGGCGGGGATTATGTCACTATAACGGACGACGAAGGCACCAAATTTGAGCTCGAGCACCTCGATACCATCGAGGTGGGAGACAATATCTATATGGCGTTTTTGCCGGCTCAGCTACAAGAGGACGACGACGATTACGGGATGATAATACTAAAGGCCGTCGAGGCCGCCCAGGGCGAAGAGGAAGGCCTGCTGGAGACGGTAGACGACGAGGACGAGCTCAATTGCGTGTACGAGGCGTTCATGGAACAACTGTTCGGCGACGAAGACGACGAAGACGAAAGCGAAGAGGGCGGCTAGGCCGCCGGGACAGCGCGTGAGAGAGCGCTTTTTGGCGCGGTTGACCCTGCCCTATGCGTGACGGGCCTATTTAAACCCACATTTAAAATAAGGGATGCCGGAACTCTTTGCGTGAAATTGCAGGCCTCCCGGCTATGCCGGATGTTGGAAGCGCTGAAACGCGAAGGAGGCGACCCACCTGCATTAAGGTGCAGGTTATAAATGGGTCCGCACGGTAGCGGCGGGGTCAATATAAAATTTAGAATTAAGTGGAATGGCAGGTAAACGACAGATTATGAGGGACACAAAGGCAAAAGAGGCGGCACCGACCGGGGCGAACCGCCGTGAAATGCGGGAATACTACGCATCGCGCGACAGGAAAAAGACCCGCACCGTAGCTCTGGCAGTAATTGCGGCGCTGGCGCTGCTATTTGCCGGGGCGCTGTTCATAAACTCCGGATTCATGCGCAGGATCCTTCCGGCGGTTACAATCGGCGGCACGGATTACTCCGTCGTCGACTTGAATTACTTCTACCAAAACACGTTTGCCGAGTACCAGTCCACAATATACCAGAGCATGCCGGATTTTGCCGAATCCATGCTGCCCACCAGCGGCAAGTCGCACAAGAGCCAGGTACACAACGAGGAGACGGGCGAGACATGGGCGCAGTATGTAGCGACGATGGCCATAGACCGCATGAAAGAAATTACGGCCATGTACGAGGACGCGCTGCGGAACAACTTCGTACTGCCGGACGAGGATCGCCAAAGAATGGAAGAGGAGATAGAGCAGCTGCGTTCCAACATCGCTCTCTACGGGTATAAGTCCATAGACGACTATCTGGCGCGGATGTACGGCAACGGGATGAACGAAAAGGCTTTTCTCCGCCTCGCGGAGATAACGTACCTCAGCGACGCTTACAGCGCGTTCAAGAACGAAGAATTCACGTATACCGAGCAGCAGCTCAACGAGTACTACGAATCCAAAAAGGACATGCTGGACACATTCACGTACAGGTATTTCCTGTACAGAGCCGATATGCCAAACGAAGCGGACTACGGGGACGACACGGCTGCATATGAAGAGGCAAGCGCCGCCGCCGTCGCCGCCGCGGGGGAACTGGCCGCCGAAGTGCGCGCGGACATAAAAAGCGAGCAGGACTTCATAGACGCCGCCAGGGAATACGACCCCGTGGAATACGCGGAAGACGGTTCCACGAGGCGCGTGTACATGGGAGAGCTGCTCGGCTCGATTTACGGCACATGGCTGCGCGAAGCCGGGCGCAAGTACAATGACAGTACAACGGAGGAGTCGTCGAACGGGCACTACTTGGTGTATTTCATAAGCCGAGAGGACAATATGTACCCAACTGTCAACGCGCGTGAGCTTTTCGTGAGCATAGCCGAGGTGAACGCGGAAGACTACGCCGAGGACGAGACAGGGCAGCAGTATAGCGACGCCGTTGAAGAGGCTCAGGCAGCGGCCAGGTCCGAGGCGGAATCGCTGTATCTGGAGTGGGAGGCGGCAGGCTTCACGGACGAGAAACTGCTGGAACTCATACCGGGCAACTCCGACGGCACGGCGGAGGACGGACTGTATGAGAACATATACAAATTGCAGATGGGCGCGGAGGTTGACGACTGGCTGTTTGACGCGAACCGCGCCGCGGGCGACCACGGGCTCATCGAGAGCGCCGACGGGTTCCGTCTCGTGTACTATATTGGCACTGCGGAGACTTACCACGACTATCTCGCGGACACGCGCCGACGCAAAGAGGACTTCGACGCGTGGAAAGACTCTCTGGGTCTGCCGGAAGCGGAGAACAAGTGGGCCTATCGCTTCGCTCTGGAAAATTACTGAAGTTAAATATCGGATATAAACACAAAATCGGGAGGGGATCGGCAATGGGAGACGCGAAGGATATTGCGACCCGGCTGTCGCCGGGTGAGAACTATATGCGGCTGGCGCGCGGGGAAATGCCGGAATCCGTACCGATATACACTATGGGCTTCCCCGGGCTGTACGGGGAGACCGCCGTAAAGCTAATAGGCCCCTCGCTCTTTGACGAGACACACATTGCCCCGGCTCCGGCGGGCAGGCGCGATATCTGGGGGGTAAACTACATAGCTAACGAAGAGACGAACTTCGCCTGCATACCTGAACCCAACAATTTTATCCTGGACGACATAACAAAGTGGGCGGATATTCTAAAGACGCCGGAACTGCCCGATAGAATAGACTGGGACAAGCTGGCCCGCGAGGATATGGAGCGCGCGGGGCTCGACCGCTCGCAGTCTGCGGCCATGGCCGTAATAGGTCTCATGCCATTTCAGCAGTTGGTGGCGTTCATGGGATTCACAAACACCCTGATCGCGTTCTCGGAGGAACCGGAGTGCGTCGAGGAACTGCTAAATCATATGGCTGACGTGTATATGCCCGTCGTTGAGGCGACCGTGCGGCACTATGACCCGGACATTGTCTATTTGCTGGACGATACGGCGACAAATTACAACCCGTTTATATCGCCCGCTATGTTCAGGAACATATTGAAGCCCGTGTACGCGCGCCTGACAAAGCCTGCGGTGGAACGCGGGATACCTATCCAGTTCCACAATTGCGGCAGATGCGAGGATTTCTTGGACGATATGCGCGATATCGGCACGCGGCTCTGGGATCCGGCGCAGCCGACGAACGACCAGTTGGCAATAAAAGCGAAGTACGGCCGCGATTTAGCTATAGTCGGATGCTACCAGTGGACTCCCCACGAAGGCTACACAGAGGACGAATTGCGCGCGTCGGTGCGCAGTTGCATAGACGCGCTCGCCCCGAACGGGGGCTTCGCGTTTACGGGCGGCGTGATGACGCGGTACAACGACCACACGTACGACCGCGCCAATGAGTGGATACGCGACGAGGCGTACAACTACTGCAAGGGGTACTATCTCAGGTAAAAGGCGGCCTTGTCCGCTATGCCAGCATCTCGCGCAGTGCCGCCGGGAGGTTGTCCCTGTTATTCGGTGTCACTGTTATGATCTCAATGTCGGCGCGTTTGCGGATCGAATCCAAAAACGCGCTTTGCGTTTTTTTTATTACGCCAAGTACGCGCCCCGGCCCGTCCAGCTTTTCGTGCACCGCCGCTTTGAAGAGCTGAGCCCCCTCCTCCAGCGTACCGAGTTCGTCTATTATAACCAGGCCGTGGATCCCCGATGAACTTATCGCTTCGGCTCCGTATCCGTCGAACACGTCGAGAAAAGCCCGCGCTCCGGAGTGCCCGACCGTTGCGGCGAGACGGCGCTCCCGCATGCCGGAGCGCGTGTCGAACCGAGATAAATACAGCTCGCGGCGGCCATTTGCCGGTATGACGCGCGATATGAACCCGTCCGCCGGAAGCCCGGTTTCCGCAAGGAACCGGCGTATTGCAGTCGATTTTCCAACCTGTATCTCGCCTGTGAGGAATACATGGCGTAGTGCATCATGTTTCGCAGGCATCCGGTGCCCTCCTAAAAATTATTTTCTGTCCTGTCTTATGGATGTTGCCTCCGTGCGTCATTACCGCGATGGACGCCGCGTCGCCGTCCTTGATATAGAATCCGGCCAAATCGCGCGCGCCGAATCCGTGCAGTACCGGCGTGACGGGGGTCGCCGGACCCAATATGGTAACTGCGGCGCCCCGGGACAACTCTAAGTAGCGGGGCAGCGTCTTCTCAACAAAAGCATAACTCGCTATCAGCACGTAGTCGCTTTCGGGGAGCAGGTAATCCGCCGCCTGATCCGGGAAATCGCCGTCGGAGGGGTTGAATTTCTCTATTACGGATAAATCGCAAATGGGGGCGAAAAGCTTGTCGATATACGGGAAATGCCCTATCACCGTGACAGCCTTGCCCCTTATCTCGTTTTGGAGCACAATCAGCGGGTCTGAAGAGCGGTCCTCCACGAACTGTTTGTCGGATATTTTTATGCCCAGCGCGCGCAAATTATCGTAACTGTTGTACCACGCGTTGATGGCGGCAAGCCCAAGACCCGCCTCGTAGAACTCCCACGACTTCACGCACTGCGCCAGGTCGCGCAGCGGCATTCCGAACTCCTTGTTTGGCAGCGCGCGGGGACGGAACGTCTCGCTCAGCGTACTGCCGAACCCGACGCCGCCGCTGTCGGCGCGCACTATGCAATGCGCCACGCCGCAAGCGAAAAACTCGGCCTTTACGCCGGGGGGGATGCCCTCGATCAATGCGTCGTATATATCCCACACTGCCGCGTCCCCCTTTTATAAATTTCCAAGCGTCACGCGGGCGCCGCTTCGTAGCGCCTCACGTGCGTTATTTAACAGCCCGTCTATTTTCGATATCTCGCGAAGGATATCCCTCTCCTCGCCGGAGGTCTCAAGGACGCTGCGGATGCCGCCGTTTTTAATGACGACGCGCTTGTCCGCGCTAAGAGCCAAGAGTGGGTCGTGCGTTGATATGAGCACGATTTTTTCGGCCCGTGTCAGGAGGGCGACGGCATTTGCCCTGTCGACGCCGGCGTTTTCGATCTCGTCGATGAGCACTATGGCGGACCGGCTCATGTACGCGCAGTCGGCTATCATCAGCGCCCGCGACTGGCCACCGGAGAGCGAGGTCACCTTGTCGTCCAATGTGAATTTTTCTCCAGACAGGCAATTGGCCCTGTCGAAACACGTCTTGACAAGCCCGTTCGGGCCGCCGCCCGCTCCCGGGCCGACGGCGCGGCTGTGCGCGTGCATCTCTAGAAATTCAGCCACTGTGAGGTCCATGACAAAATTCATGTTCTGGGATAACTGCGCCACTAGCTTCCCGCCGAGCCGGAAGCGGTCGTCGTCGGCCACGGGCGAGCCGTCTATCAGTATCGCGCGGCGCGTCGGCGTGTCGCCCTGCGCAAGGCACTCGATATCGCCGAGCAGGCGGCTCTTGCCGGAACCCGTTGGCCCGACGACGCTGACCACGGTTCCGGCGTCGATGCGCAGCTCGATGTCCTCTGGAATCCCGTCCTTGTCCACGCCGCCGATTATTGTCAGGGAAGAGATGCGGCGCTCGGCTTCCGACGAGTTCATGGTATCAAGGAACGAAGCTAGCTGTCCCGGTATTTCGCGACGCGTCAGCCCAAATTCCTCGAGCCATTCGTCTGATGTGTCTTGCAGCGCCTCGGAGAGCGTGAGCGAAGTGTTTAGCGGACGTATGTTCAAATTGTAAAAAAAATCGCGCACTATAGGATAGTCCGACATGAGGCTGTCGAGCGTCTTCTCGGCAATAGCGGAGGCGAAGTCCATCATTCGTCGTACTCCATTTTGCGCATCATGCCCATCTGGTACTGATCGCCGATGCGCGTCTCCCCGGTGCAGTAAGAACACGCAGCCGCCGGCGTGGTGAAGCGCAGCCTGGCATCGGCGAGCGCCTCCACGCCGCGCGCGCCGGACAGTTTTTTTGCCAGCATGAACGCGCCCTGACCCGTAATCCCGTTGACGGACAGCACCTGCGCGCTGCCGTTCGCCTGGCGCACGCTCCACGCGAAGACCTCGCGCTCCGCCTGCGAGACCACGTCCCCCTTTGTCACTACTATTATGTCGGCGAATTTCAACATTGGGCCAATCTTGCGCGGCGTATTGATGCCGGACAGATTATCCACCACGCATACGCTCATAATGCCGTTTATGTGCGGGGAGCACCTGTTGCACAGCCCGGCGCTCTCGATAATAAGTACTTCAAGTCCCCTCCGGCGCCCCCAGGACAGGCC
>JAITEC010000123.1 GCA_031282225.1 Oscillospiraceae bacterium
AGCTGTTGTTTGCCTTCGGAGTCCAGGACAACCGTGAAGTTGTCAAACCCCGTCACCGTGCCCCGAAGCTGGAAACCGTTCACGAGGAAGACCGTGAGCATCAGCTTCCCGCTTCTCGCCTGGTTGAGGAAACTCTCCTGTAAGCTCTGTGTTCCTGACATATATGTACCGTCCTTTCTGTATCCCTTACTTCTCTCGCCAGTCCAAATCGCACGGACAGGCGCGCGCCTTGATAATTGCCGAACAGCGGCTTTATTATATAGGCCTGTCCCGTGTTATCGTGTCGAAATCGGGCGCCTCCCGCACCGTCTCTCCGGCATTGCCCGCGCCTGCGGCTTATTATACAGCAATTATGCACAAAAAACAATTTTTACCGGATAGTTGTCGGCTCTTCGGTCCGCAAACGCCAGGCCATCTCGTATATCTCCCCGAAGTCCAGCATATCGCCGTTCCTGCCGTTCGCCCGGAAGTCGATGTCGTACAGCGTGGACGCCCACTTTATAACGGCGTCTATTACCTGCGTCTCTACGCCTGAGCGCAGGCCGGCACAGCTCACAGGTACGCATCCTGTAAGGATATCCTCGAATATGTAGCGCGTATCGATATCCGTTGGCGCCAATACATTCGCGTAGGCATCGGTGTTTTGTATCATCTCATAGAGCGTGTCCCCGCGCGAACCGTAGCACTCGCGCAGCCATCCTCCCGCGTCCTCCACGTCCGCGCCGAACGAGCGCGCCACTGCGACGCGCTCGGCGTCCATCTTCTCGAGCATACCAGCCACGAGAGGCGATATCCCGTCTATGTAGAAAAGGTAGTCCTCCTTAGCCTCTACGCGCGTTATATTCATAAGTATCGGCATCGGGTGAAATATCATTCCTATATTCGAAAACCCGGTGTGCAATACGCTCTTCGCCGGGACTATTGAGCCGAAGTACTCCGAGAGGACGCCTGCCAGTCGCAGTGTCATTGCGCCCCCTTCGTGCGCGGCCGCGCGCACGGTGTTTTTCACCTTGTATATTATGGGTCTGCCTATTGTGGCGCTCCGGCAGGTGAATACAAACGTGTCGGTCTCTCCGAGCAATATCTTGGCGCCGCAGCCGTTGTCCTCGAGCGTCTTCTTGAACGCGTACGTGCCGAACGTGCGCCCGGGGTTGAGCACAACGACCTGGCCATCCTCCAAGTGCGGCGCCATTGCCGCCCCTACGACATGGTGATACTGCGCCGGCGTCGTCACCATGACCAGGCGCGCACCTGTGACCACCTCTCGCATGTCGTTGCTTATGAGGCTTATCAGAGCCTCTCCCTCCACCACGCCTCCGAGCGTGAACTTATTGTCCTTGAACATCTCCACGCGCTCCCGGTCACGTGCGTAGAGGGCGACCTCGCACCCGCGCATTGATAAGTACGCGGCCAGTGCCTGCCCACCGTTTCCAGTGCTGATTACGGCGATCTTGTCTCCCGCGCTCATCGCGCCGCCGCCTTTCCCGCCCGCTCCACGGCGCCCGCATGGGCGCCCAGGCGCTCCCGCTCGCTTACAGGCGCCCCGGCGGTCTCGTCCCACGCAAGGCACTTGCCGTCTATCACGCGCGTCTGGATGCGTCCCGCCCGCTCGCCGCGCTTTAAAATGTGCGGCGCGTCCAGTATTCCCCGCCTGACGCAATCGGTTATGACGCCGGCATCCCCCAGCGGATCCGAACTCGCCCCGGCATATTCGCGTACTATGAATTCGAGTAAGTACATGGCTTCACCTGCCAGCTCTTCCCGCCTGCGCGCCACGCGCGCGTCGGCGGTTCCGTCCACACCCCCGGACAGCGTGGCCGACACGACGCCCCTGACGATGCCGCAGCTAGCTTTCACCACCTCTGCCGTCGCGGCGTACTCGGCCTCGCTGTATCCGACCACGTGTATTATATGCGGCTTTATGTTCATCGCCAGTGCCGTAGACGCTGCCAACTGCCCTTTCGCCACATCGAGATCCGCAGAGAGGAACGGGAGCCCGGCGCGCGCCTGCCGGTAGACGCGGAACTCACCATCCGCCAGCGACTGCGTCAGGTCGTCCTGCGCCAATACTTTGGCGAGATCCATTGAAAACGACATTGAATTGGGAATATTGAACATATATTGCGATATATACTCGCGCGCGCCGTATTTCTTGGCATTGTACGCGCTTATGTACGACATGGCCACCGATATGGCGTCGTGGGCGTCGCGCAGTCCCCAGTGGTGAGGCTCGTTGACCTCCACGGGCACTCCCCTCTCGCCGTGGAACGCTATGAGCCGCTGGGCGTCCTCGATCGACTCGCATAGCGTCCGCTCACCGCGCCCGTCCAGTTCATTGTACCAGCAGAGCGGTACCGCGCACCAAGCGTTTTGAATAGTGTCCAGCAGCATCCCGCCGAAGCGCATTACGTCCGCCGTGCCGCTGTAGCATCGCATGAGCGGGAAGTTGCCGCGCATCGACGCCTCTTTTAGCCGCCGGAACTCCTCCTCCGTGCGGACAGGCACGCCGCCCGCCCCCTCAAGGCGCGCGTCACGGGCTCCTGGCCGGTAAAAAAACTGCTGGGTATTTTGGTCGATGCCGAGCGATATGACATCCAGCGCCCTCGACCGGGCAATCGCCTCTATGCCGCGAAGCGTGTCCTCATACGACGGCAAGCCGAAGTGGTGCCGCAGCAGCGGGTACGGGCGCTTTTGTTCCACGCGCCCGGCCAAACTGCGCGCAAAGCTCTCCGGCGTCGCGTCGTCCGGCAGCTTACCGTATCTCAAATACGATATCGAGTCGCTAATCTCGTCCGTCCCGTCGAAAATTACGTCAAAAAAGTTTAGTCCGCGCACGCGCTCCGCCACGGGTCGCGTACATCCAAATACCCACGCCGGCTGCGATTCCAATGCCGCGCTGCCCTCCGCAAGCTCCCGCGCCAGGGCAAACCCGCTCTCAGGCGTCAGCCTATAGCCTACCGATACGACACTGGGGCGGAGTTCCTCGATTTTCGCGAGCAGATCCCCTACTTTAACCGCAGGCCCCAGAAAGAGCGTTTCATATCCCTCGTCCCGCGCAAGATTAAGAAAATGCACGGCGCCGGCGACATGTGCGCAGTTGCCCAGCGAAGCCGCGATTACCAAGCCCTTTTTCAAACTTGTGACCCTCCCGTCCGTTGTGTCCGCGCGCCGTTTTGAGAGGGCAGCCCCTCAGGCGAGGCGCTCGCCGAGCGGCCGACCGCCCAGCAGATGGAAGTGCAGGTGGAAGACTGTCTGCCCTCCGTCGGCGCCGACGTTCGATATCAGCCTGTACCCGCCCTCCAGTCCCTCGGACTCGGCAATTTCAGCCGCCGCCTCCAGGCAGCGCGCGGCGATGCGAGAGTTAGACTTATCAATCATGCGCGCGGACTCAATATGTTCCCTGGGTATAACCAGTATATGCGTCGGCGCCTGGGGAGCTATGTCTCGAAAAGCCAGTATCTGGCCGTCATCGTATACTTTTTCCGCAGGTATCTCGCCCGCCGCTATCTTGCAAAACACGCATCCGTCCAATGCATCTCACCCCAATTTTTCAATTATGTAATCGTCCGCCACCGCCAGCGCGTTGTCAAGTTTCGACGCGTCGCGCCCCCCGCCCATTGCGGAATCCGGCTTGCCGCCGCCGGAACCTCCGCACACGCTTGTCACCGCTTTTATTAGTTCCCCGGCTTTTATGCCCCGCGCCACGGCGTCTGTGCCGCACACGGCTAGAAACGTCAGCTTATCGCCCTCGGAACACGCGAGCACAGCGGCGACACTGTCGTTTTGCTCGCGCAGCCAGTCTCCTATCTGCCGCATCCTGTCGGCGCCGGCCCTCTTG
>JAITEC010000129.1 GCA_031282225.1 Oscillospiraceae bacterium
GGAGAAAAACGCCGCGGAGACAGATCCGGAATACCTGCTCCAGGCACTCGAGGCTCTCGGATGACGGCGCACGCGCCCGTGCTCCTCGGGGAGGCCGTGCGGGAACTGAACGTAAAGCCGGACGGCATATACCTCGACGGCACGTGCGGGCTGGGAGGGCACAGCGCCGCAATCGCGGAGCGGCTGCGCGGCGGTAAGCTAATATCTATAGACAGGGACGCGGCGGCACTTGAAACCGCCGCTGTGAACTTGGAGCGGTACGGGGACGCGGTGACGCTCGTACACGGGAATTTCGGCAATATCGCGGAAATATTGGACGAGCTGGGGATAGACGCGGTAGACGGCATGCTGTATGACCTCGGGGTGTCGTCGCCGCAGCTGGACGAACCGGGCAGGGGGTTCTCATATGCGAGCGACAGCGCCGTTGACATGAGGATGGACCAAAGCCAGCCGTACAGTGCCTACAACGTGATAAACGAGACGCCGGAGGAGAGGCTCCGTGAGATACTGCGCGACTACGGGCAGGAGAGGTACGCCGGGAGGATAGCCAGAGCCGTCGAGCGCAGACGGCGGGAGCGGCCCGTGGCCACAACCGGGGAACTTGCGCAGATAGTTCGCGGCGCAATGCCGCCCGCAGGGCTGCGCGAGAGACAAAACCCGCTTCGAAGGACGTTCATGGCGATAAGGATAGCCGTGAACGACGAACTGGGAGAGCTCGAGCGGATGCTGGGCGCGGCGCCGGGCAGGCTGAAAACGGGCGGGCGGGTATGCGTGATAAGTTTTCACTCGCTCGAGGACCGGATGGTAAAAAAAGCGTTTTTGAGCGGAGAGCGCGGCTGCACTTGCCCGAGGGAATTCCCGGTTTGTACCTGCGGGTTCAAGCGGACGCTCAACGTGATAACGAAGCGGGCAATAGTGCCTGGCGATGCGGAGATAGCCGCCAATCCGCGGGCGCGAAGCGCGAAGCTGAGAGTTGCGGAGAAGGTGTCGGAGCAATAGGCGCGATATTTATCGGGATTGATTAGGGATCGATATAGGAGGGCAAGATGGCACAGGCAGCTGCCGCCGCCGCTGATTACGCGGCCGTTTATCCAAGCAGACCCAATGGCCTGTCCGCCGCGCGGACAATGGCCGGAGCCGCCGCGGGCGGCGCATACGCCGCGCCTCGTCCGGCCGAGCGCGTACGGGAGGCGCCGCGCGAGCGCGCGCGATACGCGGCGGGGGTGTCCCCGTTTTCAATTCTTGGCTTCGCGACAGTGGCCGTGCTTATGGTTTTCGTCATACTGGCGCATGTCAGCGTAAACGCCGCATCCAAGCAGGCGGCGGAGATGGAGACAAGGCTCGAATCGCTGGCGCAGGAGGAGCGGCGGCTGAGGATATCGTACGAAAACGCGTTTGACACGGGTGAAATAGAGGCATACGCCGTAAACACTCTGGGCATGATACCGGCATCGGACGGCACCGTGGGTACAATAAGCATAACCCCCGCAGACAAGGCGGAGATTCTAAGTTCCGGACAGTCGTCGAAGGCGGGATTTATAGACAATATGGCCGATTTCATCCTGTCACTGCTGGAATACTTTAAGTGAAACGGCAATAACTATACAATGGAGCGGCGCGGCAGGGCGGCGGCGGCGTACGATTACAGATAAGGAGAAGGGGGCAGGCGCGCATGAAACGCGGCGGCAGGATACTAAAGACAAATCGGACGATATTGGCCAGGACATTTGTGCTGCTGACTGTGTGCGGCATAGTGGCGTTTGTGGCGCTGTCTTTCAGGCTGTACAAAATCCAGATAAGCGGGCACGCGTACTACGAGGAGCTCGCCACGCAGCAACAGACGCGAAAGGCTACGATAACGGCCTCGCGCGGGACGGTTTACGACGCCAACGGCAAGATACTGGCCATGAGCGCGTCCGTGGACACCGTATTCATAAGCCCGCGAGAGATGGAAATGTACGGTGAGGATCCCGAACTCATAGCGAGCGGGCTCGCGCAACTGCTGGACGTAGACAAGGCCTCGGTCTTGGAAAAGGCGCTGGACGCCAACTCGTGGTACAAGACAATAAAGACCAAGGTGGAGCAGGAGACAGCGCAGCAGTTGAGGGAATTCAAGACAGAGAACAATCTACGGAGCATTCATCTGGAACCGGATTCCAAGCGGTATTATCCGTACGGTTCCCTGGCGTGCCAGGTCATCGGATTCGTCGGGGACGACAACTACGGGCTGGAGGGCCTCGAAGCCCAGTTCGACAGCTTTTTGACCGGTACGAACGGTTCCATAGTGCGACTGAAGACGGAACGCGGCGCCGATTTGCTCTTCAACGATTTTGAAAACTATTACGACGCCAGCGACGGGAACGACATAACGCTGACCATAGACTCAAACATCCAGCATTATGTGGAAAAGCACCTGGCGCAGGCCGTAGCGGATTACGATATCCGCAGCGGCGGGGCCTGTATAGCGATCGATCCAAAGACCGGGAGGGTTCTGGCGCTGGCGAACGAGGGAAAATACGATCTGAACAATTATCTGCAAGTGAGCGAGGAGGACGCCCGCGAGCTGGAACTCATAACCGACGGGGACGAATACAAGGAGAAGCTGCGCGAGGCGCTCTTCAGACAGTGGCGCAACAAGGCGCTCTCCGACACGTATGAGCCGGGTTCCGTATTTAAGATAATAACTCTGGCCATGGCGCTGGAGGAGGGCGTGGTGAGCGAGGACGACACGTTCTACTGCGCCGGCGATATACCCGCCTCGCGCATACCGGGGCGCACGAAGGCGCTCAACTGCTGGAAGGCGACCGGGCACGGGACGCAGACGCTCGCGCAGGCGCTCCAGAATTCGTGCAACGTGGCGCTCGTGGAGATGGGGATGAAGATCGGCGCCGAAAAATTCTATGAATACATCGAGGCGTTCGGTTTCTTTGAAAAGACGCGCTTCGACTTGCCGGGCGAAGGCGACAGCATATGGTGGACAGACAATGTGTTCACAAATCCCGACAATAAGTCGCAACTCGCGGCGGCGTCTTTCGGCCAGACTTTCAATATAACCCCAATGCAGCTTATAACGGCCGTCTCCGCAGCCGTGAACGGGGGGTATCTCGTCAGGCCGCACGTAGTGGGACAGATAACGTCGCCCGACGGGGATGTAATAATGTCGAGCGACGGGGAAGTGGTGCGCCAGGTAATAAGCGCCGATACCTCGCGCGCGGTCAGGGAGATATTGGAGAGCGTCGTCTCCGTCGGCACGGGGAAGAACGCGTCCGTAAAAGGGTACAGGGTCGGCGGAAAGACGGGCACGTCCACAAAAACAACGGCGGAAGTGGAGGGCACAAAAGAGTACATCGTGTCGTTTTGCGGCGTGGCGCCGGCGGACGACCCTCAAATAGTGGTGCTGCTCTTGTTGGATAACCCGAATCCACAGCAGGACATATACGTGAGCGGAGGCGCGATGGCGGCGCCCGTCGTGGGCGCTATTTTGTCCGACGTGCTCCCGTACATGGGGATACGCCCGCAGTACACCCAAGAGGAGATAGCGCAGCTGAACATCCAGGTGAAAAACGTGGTGGGGATGACCTCGCAGCAAGCCCGCGAAACCTTGGAGGCGTCTGGGCTCTCCGTGCGGACCGTAGGCGGAGGAGGGGAGGTGACGGGACAGCTGCCTGCGCCGGGCAGCGTGGTGTCGCCCGGCACTCAGGCCATTATGTACGCGGGCGCCGACGTACCCGGCGGCACTGGAGCAGCGCCCCGCCTGGGGGGCAAGACGTACCTCGCCGCGAAAAAAGAACTGGAGGGCGCCGGGCTGTTCATACGCTCCTCCGGCGCGCCTACATCCATAACTGGCGTGACCGTGACGACGCAGTCCGTGCACGCAGGGGAGAGCGTAGGGTACGGCACGGTGGTCGACGTTGTGCTCATAGACAGGAGCACACTGGGCGTATTTTGAACCGGGGAGGAAGGCCGTGAAACTGGTAGAACTGCTGGCGGGAGCCGAAATAAGCGGGCACAGCGCCGGATTGGATTTGGACGCGGAGGCGCGGGGAGTGAGCTACGATTCAAGGACATGCAAGCGCGGGGACATATTCGTGGCGATACGCGGCATGGAAAGCGACGGGCACGACCATGTGACCCAAGCGCTGGAGAGGGGCGCCGTGTGCGCCGTGACTGACCGCGCTCTCCCGGACGGGGCGCCGTATATTTGCGTTGCGAATACGCGCGCGGCGCTCGCCGTCATATCGGCTAATTTCTTTGGGAACCCCGCAAAGAAACTGAGGATGATCGCCGTCACCGGCACAAACGGGAAGACGACGGTGACGAGCCTCATAAAGGGAATAATCGAGCGCGCCACGGGGGAAAAATCGGGGCTCATCGGCACGGTGCGCAATATGATAGGCGACGAGGAACTGCGCTCCGACCTGACGACGCCGGAGTCGTATGAATTGCACGGGCTGCTCGCAAAAATGGCGGAACATGGCTGCCGCTACGCCGTGATGGAGGTGTCGTCGCACGCATTGGAGCTCGACAGGGTTTACGGGATGGAATTCGAGGTGGGAGTATTTACCAACCTCACGCCCGACCATCTCGATTTTCACGGCACCATGGAGAAATACGGGGAGGCCAAGCTCCGGCTGTTCAAACAGTGCCGCGCGGGCGCGCTGAACCTGGACGACGCATTTTCGCGCGAGATAATGCGCTCGTCCGGCCTGGGAAAAGACAGCCTGCGTACGTTTTCGGCCATGAGCGTTGAGGCGGATCTCGTCGCCAAGCGCATACGGCTGTTTCCGGACAGCACGGAGTTTTGCGCGCTTACCATAGGGACGCTCCAGACGGTAAGGATAGGCATACCGGGGATGTTTTCCGTACACAACGCGCTCGCCGCCATATCGGCGGCAATGCTGCTGGGCATAGATATCCAGGCGGCGGCGGCGGCCCTGGGCGAGTGCCCCGGCATAATGGGCAGAGCCGAAGTGGTGCCGACGGGCAGGGACTATACCGTGATCATAGACTACGCGCACACGCCGGACGCGCTGGAGAAAATAATAACGGCCATGCGCCAGAGCGCGCGCGGGCGCGTGGTCACCCTGTTCGGCTGCGGCGGCGACAGGGACAGGGCAAAGCGGCCGTTAATGGGCGGTATTGCCACGCGGCTGTCGGATTTTACTGTCATTACAACGGACAACCCGCGCACGGAGGAACCGCGCGCCATCATAGACGACATCCTCGCAGGGGTCGACGCGGACAGCTCGCGCCGCGCCGTGATAGAGGACAGGCGGGAGGCCATTAAGTGGGCGCTTGCGAGCCTGCGACCCGGAGACGTGCTGATCCTGGCGGGCAAAGGGCATGAGACATACCAGGTCATAGGAAAAGAAAAGACGCACTTAGACGAAAGGGAAGTCGTGGCGGAAGCGCTCGCTGCGGCGGCGTGCTGACTATGCGGATATCTACGCTGATTATCACGGCTGCCGTATCGTTCGCCGTCACGGCAGCCGTTGGGGCAATACTTGTACCCATCCTGAGAGCCCTGAAAGCAGGGCAGCCCATAGCGGACATAGGCCCGACATGGCACAAGACCAAGGAGGGCACGCCCACCATGGGCGGACTGATGTTCATTGCCGGCATGGTTGCCGCCGTTGTTTTGGCGGGCGCGCGGTGGGTGGGCAAGGGCGAGCACAGCCATATATTCATCTTGCTGTTCGGCGCGATATTCGCGGCGATAGGAGTAGTGGACGACGCCGCGAAACTGCGCAAGAAGCGCAACCTCGGCTTGACGGCGCGCCAGAAGTTCTTCCTGCAGCTGGCGGCGGCTGTATTCTTCGTCGTGACAATGCAGTTTACCGGCAAATTGTCGGAGAGCTTTTTTATCCCGTTTGCTAACGTGACCCTCGCGCTGCCCAAGCCGCTGTACCTCCCGTTCGCCGCGTTTATTATTGTGGCGAGCGTAAACGCCGTAAATATAACGGACGGCCTCGACGGCCTTGCGGCGGGGGTCACGCTGCCCGCCGCCGTGAGCTGCGCCGCCATAGCGTTCGCGAGGGGAAACGCGGCGCCCGGCTTTGCAGCCTCGGCGCTTGCCGGCGCGCTTGTGGGGTTCCTGCTGTACAATTTTCATCCGGCCAAAGTGATCATGGGCGACACGGGCGCGCTCTTTTTGGGAGCCGTTATATGCGCTGTGACGTTTGCGCTGGATATGCCGCTGATTATCGTGCCGCTCGGCGTAATATATATTATCGAGACGCTGTCGGATATCGTGCAGATCATATACTACAAGAAGACAAAGGGGAAACGCCTTTTGAAAATGGCGCCGATACATCACCATTTTGAGATGTGCGGCTGGAGCGAATACAAAATAGTGGGCGTATTCACGGGCGTGTCGGCTGTATTTGCCGTCATATCATACTTCGCGGCGGTTTAAGGGGGCGGCATTTATGGCGGACCGGGAATACACGGTTGCCAGGCAGGCGGAGAGCACGGCGCGCCAGCTGCAATGGGACAGCCGCTTTGACGGGGAGGAAGAGGCGGCCGCCGTCCCGGCTGTCAGGCGCGGGCGAATGGACGCGCCTTTTCTGGCGCTCACGCTCATCCTGCTCGTCTTTGGCGTGGTGATGATACTGTCGGCGAGTTTCGCGCGCGCATATTACACCATGGGCGACCCGACAAAGTATTTCATACGCCAGACCGCTTTCGCGGGCGGAGGCACGGCGCTCATGCTTGTCGTGTCGCGGATGAGCGTGGCGACGTTCAGGCGGGCCGCATTGCCGCTGCTGATCGCGTCCGTCGGGCTGCTGGCCATAGTGCCGGCGGTAGGCGCCAGGGTGAACGGCGCCAAGCGCTGGATAGACCTCGGATTCACGACATTTCAGCCCTCGGAGATAGCCAAGCTCGCGGAAGTCCTCATATTCTCGGCGATGATATGCGCGTTCAAGCAGAGGATGAAGACCGTACGGTACGGCGTTTTGCCGTTTGTGGCCGTGGTCGCCGTGTTTGTGGCGCTGCTCGTCATGGAACCGCACCTATCGGCTATCGTAATCATATCGGCTGTTGCGGCAATTATGATGTTTGCCGGCGGGACGCGCCTATATTGGTTCGCGCTCATGGGGGGCGGCGCCGCTGCGTTCGCGTACATAGCGCTGACGAAACTGCAATACGCTTCCGAACGCATAACCGCGTGGCTCGACCCCGAGGCAGTGGCGGGCGATCAGGGATACCAGATAATGCAGTCGCTATACGCCATCGGTTCGGGCGGGCTTTTCGGGCTGGGGTTGGGGCAAGGCAGGCAAAAATACCTGTACTTGCCTATGGAACACAACGACTACATATTCTCCATATGCTGCGAGGAGCTCGGGTTCATCGGCGCCATGCTCATCCTGTCGCTCTTTGCAATGCTTATAGTGCGTGGGTACTGGCTGGCGCTGCACGCAAGCAGCAGGTTCGGATCGCTCGTGGTGACGGGGCTGACGAGTCTGCTCGCCATCCAGGTATTTCTCAACATAGCTGTAGTCACCAACATCTTGCCCAGCACCGGCATCTCGCTGCCGTTTTTCAGTTACGGAGGCACGGCTCTGCTCATACAGATGGCGGAGATGGGCATAATCCTCGCGATCTCGCGCGATATCCCCGTCTCGAGGCGAGGGTAACGGGATGGGGATAAGGCTCGTGCTTGCCTGCGGGGGAACCGCCGGGCACGTGAACCCGGCGCTGGCGGTGGCGGATGAAATCAAGCGCATGATGCCGGACTCCAAGTTCCTGTTCATCGGCGCTGGCAGGAGCATTGAAAACCGCCTGGTGCCCGCCGCCGGATACGACATCGCAAACATTGGCGCGAGGGGACTTTACAGGTCGCTCTCGCCCGGCGCGGTCGTTAAGAACATGGCGTCGCTGTGTGGGAATGTCGCGGCCTCCGTGCAGGCAGGCCGCCTGCTGCGGGCGTTCAAGCCGGATGCCGTGCTGGGGACGGGGGGATATGTATGCTACCCCGTGCTCAGGCGGGCGGGCGGGATGCGTATCCCCACGCTCATCCACGAGTCGAACGCGCAGCCCGGTCTTGCTACGCGGTTGCTCATGTCAAGGGTCGACCGCGTACTGACCGCTTTTCCAGACGCTGCCGGTGCGTATCGGGCACCTGAAAAGGTTGCGTTCGTGGGAACGCCGGTACGCGGAGGGTTTGGGGAACTGCCGAGGGCGCGTACGGCTGACGGGAGCGGGCAGCTCCCTCTGCTCGTATCGTTTTGGGGCTCGCTGGGGGCGGCAAAGATGAACGCGGTCATGGCGGAGTTTATCGCCATAAACTCCAAATCCCGCGCCTTTCGACACATCCACGCGACGGGCGGAGGCGAGGCGGGGCTGGCGGGAATGTTCGACATGCTGCGCGAACACGGCGTGGAGCGCCTGCCGGACGAGGTGGAGGTGAGAGAGTACATAGACGACATGGAGCGGGTGATGTCGTTGGCCGATTTAGTTATATGCCGCGCGGGCGCTTCCACATTGGCGGAACTCGCGGTCTCCGGGGTCCCGGCGCTGCTCGTGCCGTCCCCGTATGTCGCCAACAACCACCAGGAGGCAAACGCCAGGAGCGTGAGCGGGGACGGCGCCGCTCAGTT
>JAITEC010000137.1 GCA_031282225.1 Oscillospiraceae bacterium
TGTGTACTTGTGCGCGTATTGCTGGTATTCGCCGGAGAAGTTCAAGTCTATATCCGGTACCTTGTCGCCTCCGAAACCGAGGAACGTCTCGAATGGGATGGAGAACCCGTCTTTTACAAGCTCTGCCCCGCACGCGGGGCAGAGCTTGTCGGGCATGTCGGCCCCGCAGCCGTAGCCGCCCCGCGCGGCGCTCTCAAAGTCCGCCGTACGGCATGTCTGGCAGCGGTAGTGCGCCGGCAGCGCGTTGACCTCCGTTATTCCCGCCAGGAACGCCGCCACCGACGAGCCTACGCTCCCGCGCGAGCCGACGGGATACCCGTGCCCGACGGAGTCGGCCACGAGCTTCTGCGCCGTCATGTATATCACGTCGTAGTTCCTGTCGAGTATGTCTCGCATCTCGGCATCCACGCGCCGCTTGACTATCTCCGGCGGATTGTCGCCGTACAGCTCGCGCAGGCGCCCGTACACGAGCGAGCGCAACTCCTCCGCGCTGCCGTCGAGCCGGGGGGCGTACAGCTTTCTCGCCGGGGGCAGCGGGCGCACGCGCTCGCACATCCCCGCTATCATCCTCGGGTTGGCGACTACCACCTCGTGCGCCGTTTCGCGCCCGAGATACGCAAACTCTTCGAGCATCTCGTCCGTCGTCTTAAAGTACAGCGGCAGCGCGTCGTCGGCGGAGCCGTAGCCCTTGGCGGTGAGCAGTATGTGCCTGTAGACCTCATGTCCGGGATCCAAGAAGTGGACGTCGCCCGTCGCCACTACTGGCTTCCCAATCGCCCTGCCCAGCTGCACCACCTGCCTGTTGAAATCCCGCAGCTGCTCCTCGTCGCGCGCGCGCGGCCTCTCGCCGGACAGCATGAACCTGTTGTTGCATATGGGCTGTATCTCAAGGTAATCATAAAATTGCGCTATGCGCTCGAGTTCAAACCGGCCCGCGCCTCCCATTATCCGGCGGAACACCTCGCCGGCCTCGCACGCGGAGCCTATGAGAAGCCCCTCCCTGTGCCGCTCTATGAGGCTTTTGGGTATTATGGGGTTCTTTCCTATGAAATCCAGGTGGCTCTTTGTGATGAGCGTATACAGATTACGTATGCCAGCTTGGGAGCGCGCGAGTATTATAATGTGGTTTGGCCTGAAATTGCCCTTTTTTATCTGCCGGAGCAGCGCGTCTCCGCTGGACAGATATTCGTTCATTTCTATGTAATCCGTGACGCCGCGCGCCTTTAGTTCCTCAAAGAAGCGAGTCAATACCATGCCTGTCGCCGCCGCGTCGTCAACAGCCCTGTGGTGCTTGAACGACCCCACCCCCAGGTATCCCGCCACGTCGGCGAGCCCGTGCTTCTTGAATTCCGGGAACAGGGAGCGCGAGAGCGTCAGCGTGTCAATGTACGCCGGAGAGAACTCTATGCCGTTTCGCGTGCATATCTCATGTATGAACCCAATATCGAACGGCGCGTTGTGCGCCGCCAGCGTCCGGCCGCCCGCGAATTCCAGGAACATCTCTGCGGCTCGCGCTTGCGACGGTGCCCCTGCCACGTCGCTGTCGCGTATGCCCGTCAGCCTCGTGATCTCGCCGGGTATCGGCCTGCCGGGGTCGGCGAACGTGTGGAAACGCGCCAGTTCCTCCCCCGCCTTTATAATAACGGCGCCTATCTCCGTCACGGCGTCGTCGCGCGCGGACAGCCCCGTAGTCTCTATGTCGAACACGACTATCTCGCCGTCCGGCTCGCCGCCGGAGTCCCCCAGTACTGCGGGGCGGTTGTCCATGTCGTTCACATAGTACCCCTCCACGCCGTATATGACCTTTATAGCGTCCCCGGCCGCCTTCATCGCGTCAGGGAAGGACTGCACCACGCCGTGATCCGTTATCGCCACGGCCTCGTGCCCCCACTCAATGGCGCGTTTTACGGCTGCCTCGGCGTCGGTCAGCGCGTCCATAGCCGACATGCGCGTGTGCAGGTGCAGCTCCACGCGCTTTTCGTCGGCCTTGTCGAGGCGGGCGGGGGCCTGTGCCTGGGCGATGCTCTCCGCCGTCATCACTATCTCGCCGCTGTCGTACTTGCTCTCGGCGAGCGTCCCCGTGACGGTTATGTACGCGCCCGGCTTTACGGCGCCGATCACGTCCTCCGCCCGGGACGGCTTGTCGCCGCCGAGGAACTTTTTCACGCGTACGGAACCCGTGCAGTCGGTCATGCAAAACGACAGCAGCCACGACTTGCCGTTTTGTACCGCGCGGCTGTCCTCCTTGAACACCTCGCCGCGCACCGTAGCCTTGCCCACGAACTGCCCCAACTCGCCCATCGGCGTCACCTTGGGCCTTGCCTGCGGCTCTCCGAGTATAGCGCGCGCCGCCGCGCGGCGGCGCGGGGCGGCGCCTTTGGCGCGCAGCGCCGCGTTTATCTTCACGGACTCCATTCCCAGGCACCGTTCAAGCGCGCTCTCGAGCGCCATTATATCAATGGGAGCCGCCGGTTTTTTTACGAGCAGCCCCAATGTCATCCTGAGCCCGCCGTCTTGCTCGGACTCGTGCGTGATGCGCGCGTCCGCGAGCGCCTCCGGCAGCCCTCCCTCTTCCGCGAGTTCCGGAAACCTGTCGCGGAGCGCCGTCCCTGCGGCTCCGCCTTCGTTTATACTGTCGGTTGTGTCCATCGCGCTACCCGTCCCCTCCCAGCTGTTTAACCCATTATAACCTCCCGGCGCCGTTTTGACAACCCGCCCCGCCGTCTGATAAAATAAACAAATCTATTTTTTGGGGGACGTGATCGATTGGAACTTAAACTCGAGCGCCTGTTGGCGGGCGTGCGCAAGCCAGCCAGGTACGCGGGAGGGGAATATAACCAGGTGATAAAGCCGCACGGCTCAGCAAGGCTGCGCGTGGCGCTGTGCTTTCCCGATATCTACGAGATAGGCATGTCCAACCTGGGGTTCAACATACTCTACGGACTGGCCAACGCCATGGACGGCGTGTGGTGCGAGCGCGCATTCGCGCCGTGGGGGGACATGGAAGCCGCAATGAGGGCCTCTGGCGCGAGGCTCTACGGGCTCGAGAGCGGCGATGAATTGCGCGGTTTCGATATCATCGCGTTTTCTATAGGTTACGAGATGGCGTATACGTCTGTCCTGAATATGCTCGATCTCGCCGGGCTGCCCGTCAGGGCGTCCGAAAGGGACGGCTCGGCGCCGCTTGTGATAGCCGGCGGCACGTGCTGCTATAACCCCGAACCGCTCTCCGATTTTATCGATTTGTTCATAATCGGCGAGGGGGAGGAGGTCAACGGGGAGATATACAGGGAGTATATGCGATGCAAAGAGACGGGGATCCCCCGATCGGAGTTCCTGCGTAACGCCTCGCGGATAGGCGGCGTGTATGTGCCCTCGCTGTATCGCGTCACATACGGCGCGGACGGAACGGTAGCGTCCATATCCGGCGTCGGCGCGGCGCCAATGCCCGTCGTAAAGCGCATAGCGGCCGATTTTGACTCTGCGCGCTGCCCCGACAGGCCGATAGTCCCGTCAACGGAGATAGTGCACGACAGGGCATCTACGGAGCTCTTTCGCGGCTGCATAAGGGGCTGCAGGTTCTGCCAGGCGGGCTATGTGTACCGCCCCATGAGGCAGCGCCGCGCCGAGACGGCGGCGCTCGCCGGCATAACGGCTCTCAAGGCGACGGGCTATGGCGAGATATCGCTGGCGTCCCTCAGCACGAGCGACTACGCCGGGATAGCGCAGCTGACCGAAACTCTGGGCGGCTGGTGCCGGCCGCGCAAAATAAGCCTCTCTCTGCCGTCTTTGCTGGCGGACAACTTCTCGATGGAACTCATGGACAGCGTACAAATGGTACGCAGAGGAGGGCTGACATTCGCGCCCGAGGCGGGCACCCAGCGGCTGCGCGATGTCATAAACAAAAATGTCGCCCACGATGACATTGTAAATACCTGCCGCACTGCTTTCAGCGGCGGATGGAGCGCCGTCAAGCTCTATTTCATGCTCGGGCTACCCACGGAGACCGACGATGACGTGCTCGCCATCGCCGACATGGCGGCGCGCATAATGCGCACATGGCGCGAGAGCGCGGCGAACAAAAACCGC
This sequence comes from Oscillospiraceae bacterium, assembly GCA_031282225.1. Classification (GTDB taxonomy): domain Bacteria; phylum Bacillota; class Clostridia; order Oscillospirales; family Oscillospiraceae; genus JAISBX01. The sequence goes on from JAITEC010000137.1 coordinate 4,090, forward strand.
GGCGCGCGCATAACCGTCAGCACGTCGTACTTCGTGCCAAAGCCGCACACTGCGTTTCAGTGGGAAGCGCAGGTGTCGCCGGAAGAGTATACCCGCAGGGTCGAATTACTCAGGGGCGCCATGCGCACTCGCTCCGTCGATTACAAGTGGCACAGCCCGGAGACAGGTTACGTGGAGGCTGCCCTCGCGCGCGGCGACAGGCGCCTCGGGCGCGTCATTGAACAGGCGTGGCGCGACGGGGCGTCCTTGGACGCGTGGGAGGAGTATTTCAGCTTTGGGCGGTGGATGGCGGCTTTTGGCAAGTGCGGGCTGGACCCCGCGTTTTACGCGTCTCGCGAGAGGCAATACGGCGAGACGCTGCCTTGGAGCGCCATATGCGCCGGCGTCACGGAGCGGTTTCTGCGCTCGGAGCGCGAAGCCGCGCGCTCCGGCGCCGTGACGTCCGACTGCGCGGCCTCGTGTTCCGGCTGCGGCGCCTCCAGCCTCGTCGCCCCGCAACCGTGCGTTGCTACCAGGGGCGCCGCAGCTCCGCCGCGCTTGCCCGTATCGCAGGCACCGGCCGCGGATCCCGCGCCGGAATTCGCCAGGCGCAGGCTGGTCTTTGCAAAGACGGGTCGCGCGCGCTATATCTCGCACCTCGACCTCATGAGGACGCTCACGCGCGCGTTCGCGCGGGCTGACGTGCCGCTGCGGTACACGGAGGGCTTCAACCCGCACCCCCGCGTCTCTCTGGCGCTCCCGCTGCCAGTGGGGCACGAGAGCGCCTGCGAGCTCATGGACTTCGAGACAGATGCCAATATATTGCCCGAGTCGATACCGGGTCGCTTAAACCCGTTTATGCCCGAGGGCATTTCCGCGCGCGGCGTCGCCTCTGCGGAGCGCGCCGTGTCTGGGATAAAATGGATAGACACCTGCCTCTCGCTCGAATACGACAGCCCGCGCCCCGGCGCCGCCGACGCGATATCGCAGTTTTTTTCGCGCGAGAGCATAGTGGTGCAAAAGCGCTCCAAGCGCTCCGTGTCGGAAATCGACCTCACGGCGTCCGTGCGGCTGGTCTACGTGCGCGCGCGCGACACACGGCGCGTTGCAATGCGGGCGCTCCTGTCCGCCGCATCCCCCTGCGTCGGCCCGGGGCTCCTCGTGGAGGCCGTATCGCGCGACGCGCCGGAACTGTCCCCTGGCTATGTACGCGCCTCGCGCGTCCGCCTGTTCGATGCCGATATGCGCCTATTCGCCTAGCCGCGCCCGCAGCAGTGCGAGCTGCCTCACGCGCGAGAGCAGCAAGACGCCTATCATCACAATCGCAACGTCGGGAATGCACCACGCCGCGTTGTAAATCAGCGAGTACGGCAGCGCTTTCATGTCCTCCGGCGTGAATTCGCCCCAGACAAGGACACCCGACATGACGCTGCACCCCAGGCGTACGGCGCCTGTCGCCGCTACGCCTACCGCTGCCGCCAGCGCGCCGCCTGACTTTATGGCCCTGGCCACGGCGCCCGTGAAACCTATGGCAGTATACGCCGCGACATAGTCAAGCAAGGCGCATAGCGCCATCGCGCCCGCCGTTTTTGCAGGCACTGCCACAACGTTCGACATGCCAAGCAGCAGTTGCGTCAAGCTGTATGCAAGCGCCGTAGGTACGCCCCAGCGCGCGCCGTGCCGCAGCGAGGCGAGTATGACGGGCAGTGTGGAGAACCACGACACCGTGCCCCCGTAAGGCATTGAAAAGCCGGGTATCATCGACAGCGCTGCGGAAAGCGCTGCCATCAGGGCGCATTCGACAAGTATTTGCGTGCGCGACATCTCAGACGGTAACCTCATTGTTGTGTCCCTCCCGTTAATACGGTCCGGGCGCGCGGCGCGCAAAACAAAAACCGCGCCCCATCGGCATCTGGGGCACGGCGCGAAACGACGGTAAACCGCAACACGTTTCCTACGCCGGCATTGCCCGGATCAGGTTCGAGGGTTCGGGGCTCATAATGACCCCATCTCAGCCGGGAAAGCCCGGCACCCCTACTGTCACGCGTATGCTACCACACCGGCGGGACATTGTCAAATAATTATCGCAAGGAATGAATTCGTTTGTCACGACTGCGTCGTAACAAACGAGATACGAAGGATTAGCTCTCGCGTTGCGACGCTCGCAAAGAGCAGTTTCCGGGGAATGAATCCCCGGAAACTGCGGAATATGACAATTTTTGCTCCGTCGCACGGGTCGCACTCCTGCGCAAAAATTCTTTTCGACGTAGGCGAAAAGGACGAGAGGGCGAAAATGGCTGCAAGCGAATTTATTCGCAAGTATTATCGCAAGTATGTTATCGGAAGTAACTCGTTTTGAATGTAGCCGGAATAATATGTGAATACAATCCGTTCCATCTGGGGCACGCGCTGCACATATCTAAGACGCGCGCGGCGCTGGGCAATGACTGCGCCATAGTCTGCTGTATGAGCGGGAATTTTGTGCAGCGCGGCGAGTTCGCAGTCATGTCAAAGCACGCCCGCGCCCAATCCGCCGTGCTGTGCGGGGCGGATCTCGTAACGGAGCTCCCCCTGCCCAGCGCGCTGTCGTCGGCGGAGCGGTTCGCGCTCGGCGGCGTCCGCGCGCTGGACGCCTTGGGCGTGTGCGGATATATCTCGTTCGGCAGCGAATCGGGCGACATTGAGCGCCTGAAAGGCGCGGCGCGGGCGCGCGGCGCGCCGCGCGCCGACGAGGAGATCCGGCGCGCCCTGGACGGCGGCGCCTCATACGCCCAGTCGCTTGGCGCGGCGTACCGTGAACTGCCGTGTGCCGCCGTGCCGTCGCCCG
>JAITEC010000187.1 GCA_031282225.1 Oscillospiraceae bacterium
GGTTGGGTTTCTTATCGGCGCTGTGACGGGAGGCTTGCAGTTTTGGCTCTTGGCGCGCTTTACACGCGCCATAACGGACGGGGGGCTGGACACGGGAGCTGTTTTGATAGGCGCCGGACAGTTTTTCCTGCCGCTTGTTGTATTGCTTGCCGTGGCGGCGTTCGTGCGCGAATGGCTGCTCGCGGCGGCGCTGGGGATGGCGGCGGCGCTTATTGGCAGCGCCCTTGTCCGATACATCGCGGCGCAAAAGCGCGCGCGGGGGAAGTGAAGGTGAAAACAGGGGGATGCTGGACTACGTATTGATTGCCGTAGCGCTGGCGGTGACCGCCGCCGGGTTCCTGTGGCGGTGGACGGTCGTCGCCGCTATCACGGCCGGCGGGACGGGAAAAAAGCAAAAGCGGCTGCGTACGCTCTCGACCATGGTCGTTATAATCGGGCTGTATCTGCTCGCGACACGTATCATTAATATTCTGTTCGGCCCGCGTGAGGGCGAGGGGCCAGAGATCTCGATTTGGCCGGAACGCACCGAGTTTCTCGGCATGGACCTGACTACTACCGTGGTCTATTCGTGGTTCATCATGGCGTTTTTGATAGCGCTCGCGCTCATTTTGCGTTTCACCGCGCTGCGGCGATTGGACGAGCGGCCGCATGGGCTGCAAAATGCCGTTGAGCTCATTATCGGGAAAATAATGAGCTACACCGACAGCCAGGCACACGGGAGCGGCGAATTCCTGGCGTCCTATATCTTCACGGTAGCCGTGTTCCTTGTGGCGTGCGCCGCGCTTGAGATGTTCGGCCTGCGCACGCCTGCCTCGGACATCATGTTCACGTTCGCGCTGGCGCTCATCACGTTCGTGCTAATAAACGCGTACGGCGTAAAAAAGAAGGGCGTGGGCGGACGCATAAAGGCGCTCGCGTCGCCAACGCCCGTAGTCTTTGTCATAAGGCTCGTTACGGACATGGCAATACCCGTCTCCATGGCGAGCCGGCTGTTTGGCAATATGCTCGGCGGCATGATAGTCATGGATCTCGTGTATAGCTCGCTCGGCAACAACGCCATTGGCATCCCAAGTTTGGCGGGGCTGTATTTCAATGTGTTCCACCCTCTCATCCAGGCGTTCATATTCGTCACGCTTACGCTCACTTTTATAAACGAGGCGATCGAGTAATTCGGTTTGGGAGATTATAAATTATATTGTTGGAGGAGATTTAAATGGGTTCAATAGGAGTGGCGCTATGCCTCTTGTCGTGTGTGGCGGCGGCGGTGTCAATGGGCTTGGCAACGGGCAAGGCCGTGGACGCCGTGGCGCGCCAGCCGGAGGCTTCAGGAAAAATAAACTCGATCTTGCTGCTCGGCCTTGCCATAACTGAGTCCACTGCCATATATGGCTTTGTGGCCGCGCTGTTGCTGCTGCTGCGGTCGTGAGGAACTTGAGATAATAGGAGGCTGTTATGTCACTAGATCCCAAAGAGCTGGTAATACATATTATAAACATAGCGGTGACGTTCGTGCTGCTGCGGCTAATACTCTGGAAACACGTATACCGTTTTATGAAAGCGCGCGAAGAGCGTGTCAAGGGCGAGCTCGATGAGGCGAAGGCGCTTTATGCGGAGGCGGAGTCCGTGAAGGCGGACTACGAGCAGCGCCTCGACGTGGTTCAGGCGCAAGGCCGGGACATAATACGCGACAGCCAGATAAAGGCCTCGGAAGAGGCCGGCGAGATTGTGAGCGAGGCGCGCCGCCAAGTCGAGGACATGATGAGCGAGGCGCGCGCGAAAATAGACAACGAACGTGGGCAGGCAATAATTTCGGCGCGTTATGAGATGGCGCAGATGGCGTCAGACCTGGCGGCGCGCATCCTCAAGCGCGAAGTGTCCGTCGAGGACAACAAGGCCGTCGTCGACGAATTCTTCAGCGAGGCGAGGTAGCCAATGGAAAAACCGATCCTGATAGTCTCCTCCAAACGTGACGGGGAGGCGATAGAGGTGGTGCGCGAAGGTTTCGCAAAAAAGCTGGGCAGGCAGCTTGATTTCGAGATAATCGAGGACGAGAAGATAACGGGCGGATTCATCGCCATTATAGACGGCACGGTATACGACAACAGCTTTTCGTCGCGACTGCACGAGATGAGCCGTCTCATTAGCGCGGCCGACGACGGTGCCCAAACAAATTCGTCGTTTGCCACAGTGGGTTCCGTGCTCAAGCACCGCATCAGTAGTGTGGAGAGTGGCTCCACGGTGTACAAATATGGCGTGGTGGAGAGTTTTGCCGACAATATCGCGCAGATAAGCGGACTGGCCAACTGCCACTACGGAGAGCTTCTGGATTTCGACGGCGGCGCCATAGGGCTCACTCTTGATCTGCGTCTTGACGGCGTGGGCGCAGCCATACTCGACGGCGCGGTATCAACAGCGAGTGTTGTGCACCCTACGGGGCGCGTGGCGGAGATATGCGTGGGAGCCGAGCTGCTCGGGCGCGTGATAGATCCGCTCGGGCGCCCGCTCGACGGAAGGGGCATGAGGGGCATAAAATACAGGCCCATTGAGGCACCCGCGCCGTCCATAACGCAACGCGCGCCCGTTAACGCGCCGCTGGAGACAGGCATACTCACGATTGATAGCATGATTCCCATAGGCAGGGGGCAGCGCGAGCTCATTATCGGGGACAGGCAGACGGGCAAGACATCCATTGCCGTCTCCACCATAATAAATCAAACGAACAAGGGCGTGTACTGCGTGTACTGCGCCATAGGCCAGAAGGCGTCCACCGTGTCGAGCGTGGCGCGCGCGCTGGAGCGGGCGGGCGCGCTGAAAAACACGGTCGTAGTGGCGGCATTTTCGAGTTCCACGGCGGCAATGCAGTACATAGCGCCGTACGCCGCGTGCGCTGTGGCCGAGGAGTTCATGTACTCGGGTCGCGACGTTGTCATAGTTTACGACGATCTGTCGAAGCATGCCGTGGCGTACCGATCCATGTCGCTGCTGCTGCGCCGGCCCTCTGGCCGCGAGGCGTACCCCGGCGACGTATTCTATCTACACAGCCGCCTGCTGGAGCGCGCCGCGCACCTCGCAAACGATCTGGGCGGGGGTTCTATTACGGCGCTGCCGATAGTCGAGACAATGGCTGGCGACATATCCGCATACATACCCACGAATGTCATATCCATAACCGACGGGCAGATATATCTCGAGAGCGAGCTGTTCAACTCCGGCCAGAGGCCCGCAGTGAACGTGGGTCTGTCAGTGTCGCGAGTAGGGCGCGCGGCGCAGCACAAGGCAATGCGCGCCGTGTCCGGTTCCATGCGGCTCAACGTGGCGCAATACCGCGACATGGCGGTGTTCGCGCAATTCGGTGCCGATATAGACTCCGCCACAGAGGCGATGCTGCGCAGCGGGGAGCGCTTGATGGAACTGCTGAAACAGCCGGCGGACGTCATATTCACGCTGGCGGACCAGGTGGCCATACTCCAAGCCTTCTCCGGCGGCGTGTTCGACATATTTGAGCGCGGAGATATCTCCGCCGCGCGCGGGCGCCTGCTCGCGTACCTGCGCGAAAACGCAGACAGGCTAATGCGCAATATCGACTCCACGGGAGGCCTGTCGGAGAACGACAAGCTCGATCTCGCGCGCCACTTCAAGCGGTTTGCCGAGGGGGAAGGCGGTGAGAGCGGTGGCGGGGCCAAATGAGATACGGCGGCATATGTCCGCCGTGGAACAGACGATGAAGATAACCGGCGCCATGGAGATGGTGTCATCTAACAGGATGCGCCGGGTCATGGGGCACATTGAGCACAACCGCAGGTACTTCAGCAATATTCGCAGGGTCATGAAAGAAATACTCACAACGAGCCAGAACATATCTCACCCCTATCTGAGCGGACGTACTGAGGGCAGCCGCGCTTTTATCGTCATATCCGGCGACAAGGGACTGTGCGGCTCGTACAACGCCTCCGTGCTGGGGCTTGCCCGAGAGCGTATACTAGAATGCCGGGAGCGGTATATCATAACTATAGGGAACACGGCGGACGAGTATTTCAAGCGCCGGGATATGCAGCCGGACATATCGTTCTTGGGCATAGCGCAGGATCCCACGCTGCATAACGCGCGTATGCTCAGCCGCGAGGTGATGCAACTCTACGACAGCGGCATGATATCCGAGATACACGTCGTGTACACGTCGTTTTACGACGCCACGCGGAACCGCCCCGTTGACTTCCGCCTGCTGCCCATAATACTGCACGACTACGAAGATGTCACGGATACGGACAGGCTCGGGGAGATGGAGTACCATATGCCCCCGCAGGCACTCTTCGATATGCTCATACCGCAGTATGTCCTGGGGCTGATGTTCGGCGTGATGGTTCAGGCGTACGCGAGCGAGCACTATGCGCGCATGAACGCCATGCACAGTTCCACGTCGAACGCGCAGGAGATGCTCCGCTCCTTGGCGCTCAAGTACAACCTGGCGCGGCAGAGCGCAATAACAAACGAGATAGCCGAAATAACCGGTTCAGCGGAAATACTGAAAGGCGGCAACGGGTATGGAAAATAGGAGCGGGGCGACCGGCGTTTTGATACGGATAAGCGGGCCTGTGCTCGACGTGCGTTTTGAAAAAGCGGACGAGGAGCCGCAGATAAACGACCTGCTGATAACGGCCGACGGGCGGCACATGGAGGTGGCCTCCAACGTATCGCCCGGTGTGGTGCGGTGCGTGGCGCTCGAGGCGACGGACGGCATGAGCTGCGGCGAGAGTGTCACGGCGACGGGCAGCGGCATTCGCGCGCCCGTCGGAAAAGGCGTGTTGGGGCGAGTTGTAGACGTGCTCGGCAGGCCGATAGACGGCGCAGGCCCCATAGAAGCAGAGGACTACTGGGACATACACCGTCCGGCGCCGGGATTTACCGATTTGGCGCCGGCCACGGAGTTTTTCGAGACGGGCATAAAGGTCATCGATCTGCTCACGCCTTACACAAAGGGAGGCAAGATAGGCCTCTTCGGCGGAGCTGGCGTGGGCAAGACGACGCTTATCATGGAACTGATATACAATATAGCGACAATGCACGGCGGTTTTTCAGTATTCACCGGCGTGGGAGAGCGCAGCCGCGAGGGCAGCGAACTAATAAACGACATGAAGGCATCCGGCGCTTTAGGGAAAACGGCGCTCGCTTTCGGGCAGATGAACGAGCCGCCCGGCTCGCGAATGCGCGTTGGGCTCACGGGCCTCACAATCGCCGAGTATTTCCGCGATGTGATGAACCGGGACGTGCTGCTGTTTATCGACAATATCTTCCGCTACGTGCAGGCGGGCAACGAGGTGTCCGCCCTGCTCGGCAGGATGCCGTCCGCCGTAGGCTACCAGCCGACGCTCGCAAACGAGCTGGGCAGCTTGGAAGAGCGCATAGTTTCCACAAAAAACGGCTCGATAACGTCCGTGCAGGCGATATATGTGCCGGCTGACGATTTGACAGACCCCGCCCCGGCGACCATATTTTCCCATTTGGATGCCACGACAGTTCTCTCCCGCCAGGTGGCGGAGATAGGTGTCTACCCGGCTGTCAGCCCGCTCGAGTCGTATTCGCGCATTCTCGACCCCGCCATAGTGGGCAAGGAACACTACGAGACGGCGCAGGGAGTCATCACTTGCCTAAACCGCTACCGCGAGCTGCGCGACATAATCGCCATACTCGGCATGGAGGAGCTGTCGGAGAGCGACAGGAAGACCGTGTACCGCGCGCGCAAGATACAGCAGTTTTTGTCCCAGCCGTTCGCCGTTGCGGAGGCGTTCACAGGCAGCCCGGGCCGTTTTGTCAAACTCGCCGACACCATACGCTCGTTTGTGGCCATACTCGGCGGCGATGCCGACGATATGCCGGAGAGCGCGTTCTTCATGGTAGGCGACATAGACGAGGCCCGCGAAAAAGCGAAAGGCCTCGTTTGAGTGCGGTGAAGTTATTATGGCGAGCTTTAATTTGCAGATTTTCACGCCTGAACGCATGTTTTTCAGCGGCGACGTGGAAGCTGTCACTGTACCCGCGCCCGACGGGCGCCTGACGGTGCTGGCGCACCACACGCCGCTAATATCCCCTCTCGCCGTAGGCACGATAAGCATCAAGCAAAACGGCGAGTGGAGCGACTGCATAAACTCAGAGGGCTTCATGGAGGTGCGCCACGACGGAGTGCAGGCGTTTGTCCAAGCGTGCGAGCGCCCCGACGAGATAGATGCCTCCCGCGCCGAGCAAGCGCTCCGGCGCGCGGAGGAGTACCTGCGCCAAAAGCGCAGCCTGGCGGAGTACAACCAGTCCAAAATAGCCCTGGCGCGCGCGATGGCCCGCCTGAGCGCGGCAAAGAAGAGGTAACTGCCCAGGGCTTCCTCCGAAGGCTCCGTCGCCCACGTACTGCGCGTATCCGGCAGAAATGGCGCTGGCGGTTGAATTTCGCGCGGCCTTGTGGTAGACTTAAGGAAAATACGCTTTGCGTAGGTACAGGAGTGCGTTTAATGCTGCAAAAAATAAAATCGCTCTTTGGCGCGCAGGACATGACAGTCGGAAAGCCGATAAAGTCTATCCTGTTATTTACCGTCCCCCTGCTGATCGGGAACGTCTTGCAACTGATGTATAACACGGTGGACAGCATTGTCGTAGGCCAATACTCGGGGCCCAACGGGCTCGGAGCTATCGGGGTGTCCATGCCGATACAGCTCATGTTCTCCGTATTCTTCATGACGGTGGGCACGGGCGTGAGCGTAATGGTATCCCAGTATTTCGGAGCGCGGGACAAGGACAAACTCTCAAAGACCGTGGGCAATTCCATATTGCTTATCCTCATAGCGACGCTCCTGGCGACATTTCTGGGGCTGGGGCTCTCGGACTGGATACTGCGGATAACCAAATGCCCGGACGAGGTCTTTGAGAACGCGAAAGCTTATCTCATGATAATGTTCCTCGGCTTTGTGGGGATGGGATTTTACAACATACTCAGCGGGATACTGCGCGGCTTCGGCGACGCGATGTTCCCGCTGGCCGTGCTCACCGGGACAACGGTGCTCAACATCTTCCTCGACATATGGATGGTGGCGACCCCGGAGCAACTCCCGTTTGGGCTGGGATTGGGCGTCGCCGGAGCGGCGTGGGCGACGATAATAGCACAGACGCTCTCCGCTGTCGTGTGTATGTTGCGTCTGCTCCGGATGAAGCACATCGTGGAGGTCACGAAGGCCACGATGAGGCTGGATAAGTACATTGTGAAAACCATAGTGCGCATCGGCATCCCCAGCGGGCTGCAGATGATGATAATGTCCATGAGCTTCATGTTTGTGCAGCGCCTTATCAACAGTATTCAAGTACTCTACAACGGCGTGTTCGACGGGGCCATTTTTGTTGCGGTGAACACGGCCGTGACTCGCGTGGACGGCTTTGCGATGATGCCGGCGCAGACGTTTAACCAAGTGTCGAGTACGTTCACAGGGCAGAATATCGGCGCCGAGAGGCTCGATCGCGTGACGCACGGCCTGCGGCTCACGCTGTTCATGGCATTGGGGGTAGCCGCAGTGGTCTTTGCCGTCATGCAGATATGGGGCGGCGGGCTCATGCGGATGTTCATAAACGACGAAGATCCGCTGCGTTCGGAGAAGATTATAGAAATAGGCATACAGATGATGCGTATCATGTGTTGGGGATATCCTATCATGGCGGTCGCGATGACCATAGGCGGCGCGATGCGCGGCGCGGGCGACACTATAGCGCAGCTGTGGATAATGATAGTGACGAACATAGCGATCAGGATCCCGCTTACGGTTCTGCTTGTACACCTGAGCAAGTCGGAGGACTACCCGAGCGGCGCGCCGAGCGCGATATACCTGTCCATGGTAATAGCTTTCGGCCTAAACGTGACCGCTACATGCATCTACTTCGCGACGGGCAGGTGGAAGACAAAATCCATCGTCAAGCGCCAGGCTCCAGTAGCCGCAGATATCTAAGGCGAGTGTGAAGTTCGACTCTGCCGCTTTGACGCGGTTGATAAGGGCGGGAGCGTAAAAATTTTAATCGTAAAATGCATACCACGTACCGGGAACGACAACCGCCAGTTCCCGGTACGTGGTGTTTGGTTTGTAGGGGCACGGCACGCCGTGCCCCTACGGGTGTGCGCCGGTTTAGCCGAGCAACTGCAGGACGCCCTGCGGGAACGCAAGAAGCGCCGCTTTTCTGCGGAAAAGCGGCGCTTCTTGCAAGTTGCAGCAGCAGCGGGAGGGAGGCGAGCTTGCGGCGCAGGTGATCTGCCGTGTTGGCAGTGTAGATGCGCGTTGTGTTCACGTTCGAGTGCCCCATTACGTCGGCCAGTTCAGCAAGGCTCGGTATCTTTGCGTAGAACGTCCGCGCGAACAGCCTGCGCAGGTTGTGCGGAAACACCTTCCCCGCCAACACTCCTGCGCTCTTGCTCAGCCGCTTCATCCCCTGCCACACCGAGTGCCTGTCCAACGGCTTCCCGCTGCGAGTCAC
>JAITEC010000085.1 GCA_031282225.1 Oscillospiraceae bacterium
CAACAGCTCATATATAAGCACGCGATATCAACAATCATCCCGATACGGCCGGTAAATCTCGAACCGACGGTACCCGGCGCGGACGACAGCGGCGCGGAATAAGAATCTTGATATGAGGCGCGGCGATTATTTTATCAAGTTGGTAACGGCTGTTTTATTTCTCGCCGTCGCCAGTTATATCGGACTCTATATCTACAACGCGGCAAAAAATCCGTTCCAGACGGTGCCGGCGGAGGCGGGGGAGTACTCGTCGTCCGTAAAGGCGCACGGGTATATCGTCAGGAGCGAACAGGCGCTGCCCGGTGGCGGCGGAGCGGCTACGCCAGCCGTAGGAGAGGGCGAGCGCGTCGCCGCCGGGGCGCTTGTGGCAAACGTGTACAGCGGTTTGCGCGCGTTAGCGCAAGCCGACGAGGTTCGCGCGCTGCGGCTGCAAATCGAACAGCTGGAGTCGCAAGGCAGGACGGAGGCGGCAGCGGCGGGAGCGGCTGCCGCGCGCGCGGCTGCGGAGCGGTCGCTGGGCCTCCAGCGGGGGGCGTTCGACGAGATAGAGAGCCTGCGCCTGCTCGCCGAAAGCGCTATTTTTACGCAGATGCCCGCCGCTGCGGACGCGCTGCCGGCGCTTCGCGCCCGGCTTGATGCCCTCGAGGCCGAACAGACGGGCAGGACGGGCGTTTACGCGCCGGCAAGCGGCGTTTTTTCGTCGTTCGTAGACGGATTTGAACGCGTGGGGCCGGAATCCATCGGCTCCATGCGGACGCCCTCCGCCTTGGCGGATGCGTTTCAATACGCCCAGGCGGATTCGGGTTCCGTGGGCAAGCTCATAACCGGCATCAAGTGGTATTATGTCGCTGTCGTTGACAGCGGCGCGGCGCCGGAACTCGCGGTGGGCAAAGAAGCGCGCGTGGGTTTTACGGGCGCGCGAAGGGTTTCGTTTACCATGCGGCTGGAAGAGGTGCGTGAGCCGGAGGACGGGAAATGCGTAGCGGTCTTTTCGTGCGCGAGCGGCATGGATTCCGTGGCGTCTATGCGCCACAGCGAGGCGGAGGTGGCGCTGGATTCCGTCTCCGGCTTGCTTGTCCCGAGGCAGGCGATAAGGCTCGGGGACGACGGGAGGACATATGTATACGTCCTCTCGGGAGGCAGGGCGCGCGCGGAGCACGCGGAAATACTGGGCGAGTTTGACGAAATGTACATAGTCCGCGACGATGCGGCCATCGGAAGTTCGCTGCGCGTCGGCGCGGAGATAATAGTAAAAGCGAACGATCTTTATGACGGCAAGGTATTGCGCAAATGAGCATATATGACAATGTGAAGAGAGTGCGCGAGGAGATAGCCGGCGCGGCTGTAAAGTGCGGGCGCAGCCCTGAGGATATTTTGCTCGTGGCGGCGTCGAAGCGGAATTCGGCACGGCGTGTGCGGGAGGCCGTAAGCGCGGGAGTGGACGCCTTGGGAGAGAATGTCGCGCGCGAGCTCGCCGAGAAGAACGCCCAAGGTGCCTACGCGGGCGTCCCCGTGCATTTTATTGGACATTTGCAGACGAACAAGGTGGGCGGGGTAGTGGGCGTGTGTTCGCTCATCGAATCCGCCGATTCGGAGAGGGTGCTCGGCGCCGTCGCAAGACGGGCGGAGATTATGGGCATATGCCAGGACGTGCTCATAGAGATAAACATAGGAGCCGAGGAGACCAAGTCCGGGATACCGCCAGGCCAGCTCGACAGTGTGCTTGAATATGCCTCCGGGCTGTCGGGTGTGAGGGTGCTCGGACTCATGGCGATCCCGCCGAATTCTGCAGATGTCGCGCGCGCGCGGCGGTATTTTGACGAGATGCATCGTCTTTTTGTTGACAAAGAGAGAAAAATGTACGATAATGTGATTATGCGTTATTTATCAATGGGCATGAGCGCGAGTTTTGTAGAGGCGATTTATTCCGGCTCAAACATGGTGCGTGTGGGTACGGCGATATTCGGGGAGCGCGCGTGATCCATGCCCGGGGCTCGTTTGAGCGATTTATTGTAGGGGGAACCGTTTGATATGGGTTGGTTCAATGACCTGAAAAGGCTGACTAAGGTGTATGACGACGACGAGGACATAGACGATTTCAAGCCGTCGCCTTCTCCAGTGGAGGTTCCGGCGCCGGCGCGGTCTTCGGCGCCGTCGCGGGGGTCGTACGGAGGGTTTGATGAAAGGCGCGGGGGGAACAAAGTCGTCAACATCCACGCGACCGCCCAGCTTCAAGTGGTTCTTGTCAAGCCGGAGCGTTTTGAAAATGCGGCGGAAATCGCCGACCATCTGCGGGAGCGGCGCACGGTGGTTCTAAACCTCGAGCAGACGAATAAGGACATAGCGCGCCGGCTGATCGATTTCCTGAGCGGCGTAGCGTATGCCCAAGAGGGAAAGATAAAGAAAGTGGCCGTTAACACATATATCATCACTCCGTACAATGTCGACCTCTTGGGCGACCTCATAGACGAACTGGAGAATAACGGGCTTTACTTTTGATAAAATAAGCAGATAGGTCTGGAAAGGTTGAGGGATAGTGCTGACACCGCAGGATATTTCAGAAAAAGAATTTGTCAAAGCAGTTTTTGGCGGATACGAGATGGCTGGAGTGGACGGATTTCTCGAGTCGCTGACCGATGACTACTCGGCACTCTACAAGGAGAACGCCATACTCAAGAGCAAGATAAAGGTGCTGGTGGAGAAAGTTGAGGAGTACAGATCCACCGAGGACTCCATGCGCATGGCGCTTCTCACGGCGCAGAAGATGGGGGACGACATAGTAGCGGAGGCCAACAGGAAGAGCGCGGAGATACAAAAACGCGCCGAGACGGAATCCGAGGACACGCTCAGGCGCCTGAGGGCGCGCATGGACGACGAGGAGGAGCGGCTTCGCGCCGCCGCCGCGCAGACGGAGAAATTTGTCAGCGCGTCGCGCGAACTCATAAGGTCGTACCAGGACTTTCTCGCGAACCTGGAGCAGATACATAAGTATGCGGGAGGGGCAGCCGCCGCGCCGACGCGCACGGAGCGCATAGACAGCGCCGTGCGCGAGATAGACAGCAACGTTGAAAAGCTGCTCGGAGGAGACGTGGCAAAGGCGGGCAGGGACGGCGAGCCGGAACAGGTGAAGCGGTACCGCGCGAGGGGCGCCTCGGAGGAGGGCGGAGAAATCGACGAGCCGACGTCGCCGCGCCCGAGGTTTGCCTTTGACGACTTGAAATTCGGGGTGAATTTCTCGGACGACAAGTGACGGGGCGAACGGAAGCCCTGCGGGGCAGTGGCTCTCGTACGACTTTTTAACTGAATTGGGTGATGCGATTTGTCCGGCGATTACAACGATACGATATGCCTCCCGAAAACGGATTTCCCGATGAGAGCCGGTCTGCCTAAGCGCGAGCCCGGTATGCTCGCGTCTTTTATCGAAAAGGATATTTACGGCGGGCTGATGGAGAAAAACGCGTCGAAGCCGCTCTTTATACTCCACGACGGTCCGCCGTTTTCAAACGGCGACATCCACGTCGGCACGACCGTGAACACGGTCTTAAAGGACATCATTGTGCG
>JAITEC010000173.1 GCA_031282225.1 Oscillospiraceae bacterium
CCCCTTTCCCCGGCTCAGTGGCCGCCACGCCCACCTTATCGCCCACGAGCGGCGGCTTGCCGTCCAGACGGAGCCTTCCCCGCGCGCGGCACTCAATCACCTCCTCCGCGCCCGCTCCCCCGGGGACGGAAACGTAATAGAACCCTGATAGCGCCTTTAAAACAACTCCGCGCCCGTCCGCGCGCCCGGCGCCGTCAGTCAACTGCGTCTTCCGAAGGTGTCGTGTCTGCCGGCGCGCCCGCTTCGTGCCCGCCGCTTATATCGGGCGGAATGCCGGTTATTTCGGGGTCGCCCGTCCCGCCCGAAGGATCCGGCGACGGCGTCGGGCTCTCCGCAGGCGGCGGAGTTTCAGTGGGCGTAGGCGTGGGCGCCTCCGTGGGCGTAGGCGTGGGACTGGGCGTCTCCTGAGGGCCTTTCGACACCTGAATTAGAACCTCGGTTCTCTCCGGCACCTTCGATCGCGGCTCGATATTCTGGAATATTATTTCCCCTTCTTTTGCGTCGTCGTCTACATACTCAATCTTTACGGCTAAATTGCGGACTTCCAGCTGCCTCTCGCCCACGTCCTTGTGCAGTCCGACGACAGACGGAACTTCCGCATAGATAATCTCAGGTCCCGCGCTGTATATCATGTGCACGGTTCGCCCGCGCGCCAGCGGCTCGCCGGCGGCTGGCTTTGTCTCTATCACGTAATCCGGCGTGACATCGTCGTTCATCACCCGCTCGTCCCGGATGTCCAAGTCCAGCCCCAGCGCTTCCAGGACTACGCGGGCATCCATATAGTTCTTGTTTACCACGTCTGGCATCAATACATCGGGCGGCTTCCCGGTAGATACGGTAAGCGTCACGTCGATCCCGTTTGGCGGGAGGTTCAGCTGCCGTTCTGCCTGCGGATTCTGCTCGACTATATACCCCTCTCCGTAGCTGTCGCTGCTGACAAACTTCGGCTCCAGAAAATTGCAGTACTCCCTGTACTCCGGGTCGTCCCGCACCTGGCTGTATTTAAGCCCGATAAAGTTGGGTATGCGCACGGAGACAACGTCGGGGTCCAGCATATCCTTGAAGAAATACGTCCACATAAAAAAGCATATGAAGATGAGAAACAGTATTATCGCCATCACGCCGACAAGCGTGGTCGTCTGCGACGCTCGCCTTCGGTTGCTCCGGTATTCGTCACGCGACATTTCCGGCCGTTTCGGCGGGCGAGTCCGCCTTGGGCTAATCGCCGCGACCCGCTCTATTGCTCCGCCGGTCGGCACGGCTTTTGTGGCGGTTATGTCCTCCCGCTCGGCGCTCGCCACCTCGGACGAGGCATAGCTGAACACGGCGGCCGGGTTTTTCCTGAATTCCTCCAGATCCATGAGCATCTCGTCCGCCGTGGCGTAACGCAGCGAGAGATCCGCCTCCATCGCGTGCATCGTGATGTTCTCCAGCCCCTCCGGGATATCGGGATTTATATCGCGCGGCAGCAGGGGCATGGCGCTGATGTGCTGGATGGCTATGGACACGGCGGAGTCGCCCACGAACGGGAGGCGGCTGGTGATCATCTCGTACATCACCACGCCTACCGAGTATATATCCGTGCGCGCGTCCACATGCCCACCCTTTGCCTGTTCCGGCGAGATGTAGTGCACGGAACCCAGCGCCTCCTGCGTGAGTGTGCTCTGCATGGACAGCAGCTGCGCTATCCCAAAATCGGCCACTTTCACGCTGCCGTCTTTGAGTATCATCGTGTTGTGCGGCTTGATGTCACGGTGGATTATGCCCTTGGAGTGCGCGTGGCAGAGCGCCTTTGTTATCTGCGTCGCAAAGTGGAGCGACTCCTTCCAGTTGAGTAGCCCTTTCCTGTTGATGTACTGTTTGAGCGTTATTCCCTCAATGAGCTCCATGACGATATACTCGATGCTGCCGGATCGGCTGACATCGTATACGGCGACGATATTGGGGTGCGAGAGCATGGCCACAGCCTGCGATTCCGTGTGGAACCTGCGCCGGAACTCCTCGTTCCCCGCGAGTTCTTCTTTGAGTATCTTAACAGCTACCAGCCTGTTTAGCCTGTGGCAGCGCGCCTTATACACATACGCCATGCCGCCGGCTCCAATTCGCTCAAGAATTTCATACCTGTTATCGAGCATCATGCCAATATATTTATCGGTACTGTCCATACATTGCCCCCCTCTCGCAGCCTGAATAACGGCTGTGCGCCGCGATACGCAACGCGCTCATTTCCGAAACAGCACAACGGTGGCGTTGTCCGGCGCCCCGCGCGCCAGCGCGAGGCCGATGAGCCTCTCGCAGCTCCCCCTGACATCCCTGCCATACGCGGTTTCATAGAATATCTCGCGTTCCTCCACCGTATTTGACAGCCCGTCGGAACACAACAGCAGACTGTCGCCCTCGCGCAGCTCATGGCTGAAAATATCCGGCATCTCCCCTGCGTTCGTGCCCAGCGCGCGCGTTATTAGATTCTTTTTGGGATGCTCTTTCGCGGCCTGGCGGCTGATGTCTCCCCTGTCTATCATGTCCTCGACGACCGAGTGGTCGCGCGTCACCTGGACAATGGAGCTTCCTGTCACCTTGTACGCCCTGCTGTCGCCTATATTCATTACGACGCACCGCTCGCGCGTCACTGCCGCCGCAACGAGCGTGGTGCCCATTCCCATGCAGCGCTCATCGGATATGCTCTTGTCATAGACCGCCTTGTTTGCCGCCGCTATTGCGGCGGACATGCAACCGACCATGTCTCCGCCGAAGTCCTCTTCCGCATATTTGCGCATGCGCTCCATAAATCGCTCTACCGCCATCCCGCTGGCGATATTGCCGGCGCGCGCGCCTCCCATGCCGTCGCACACTACGAACACTGCAATGTTCCTGTCCTCATCGAGCAGCATAGCGAAAGCGTCTTGATTCTGGCGCCTCACGGCGCCCACGTCTGTCTTGCCCCATATCTCCATAATCACAGCTCACTTCTCTATAGCCGCTGCGGCGCGGCACGGCGGCCCGCCGCATACGGCGCGATAGTCGCGCGGCTCACGCCTGCCCGCGCGCAGCGCCGCGCAGTTGGCCGCACGCCGCGTCTATGTCCCCCCCGAGCTTGCGCCTGAACGTATAATTTACGCGCGCTGCGCGCAGCGCATCCTCAAATGCACGAACCCTCTCCCTGCCAGACGGCAAGAATTGCCCGCCGGGCACGCGGTTGAGCGTTATGAGATTGAGGTGCCCGCCTGCTTTGTTTACTTTTCGCGCGAGCGAGCGCGCCTGCGACGGGTAGTCGTTTATACGGTCTATCAGCGCGTACTCATACGATACGCGCCTGCCAGTGGCGGAAAAGTAACGGCGCGCCGAGTCGAACAATCTGTCCACTCCCGTCACCGTGTTCACAGGCATTAGGCGCGAGCGCGTCTCGTCGTCGGGCGCGTGCAGCGATATAGACAGCGTTAATTGTAAATTATACTCGCTCAATTTGTCAACTTTTTCTGTGAGCCCGCACGTGGAGAGCGAAATGCGCCTCATACCTATGTTTGCCCCGCCGGCGTCACCCACTATCCTAAGGAACCGCAGCACATTGTCAAAATTATCCAGGGGCTCTCCCATGCCCATGAGGACGATGTTGGTGGCGCGGACACCGCGCTCCGCACCGCCGAGCACAACCTGGTCGAGCATCTCGGACGCCGTGAGATCTCGTGCCAGCCCGCCCGCCGCCGTGGCGCAGAACGCGCAGCCCATGCGGCAGCCGGCCTGACACGATATACACGCCGTCTCCCCGTGGCTATATCGCATGGCGACGCTCTCCGCGCAATTGCCGTCTTCAAATTCCCACAGGTATTTCGCCGTGCCGTCACGCTGCGCCGTCTGCGCGCGCAGCAACCGGGGCCGCGATATGCCGTACAACTCGTCGAGCCGCGCGCGCAGACCCTTTGGTATATCTGTCATCGCGTCGAATGAACGGGCGCCCTCCGAAAGCCACTTGAACACCTGTCCCGCCCTGTACCTCGGCTCACCCATTTTTTCAAACTCGGCCGCAAGTTCGCCGGATGTCATTGATTTAATGTCGGTTCTCACCTTGACGCGCGCCCCCTGACCATACGGCATATGAAGAACCCGTCGGTTCCGTGTATGTGCGGCCAGAGCGTTACCATGCCGTCCGGCGCTTCGCCCAGGCCGCCCGGCAGCGAAAACGGGTCGGCGCGAAAGTCCCCGTGCCGCCGCAGGAACTCCTCCGCCACGTCCTCGTTCTCGCGCCTGAGCACGGTACATGTCGAATACATGAGCGCCCCGCCTGGTTTAACATATGTGGACAGGCCGGACAAAATGCCAAGCTGCATCTCCGGCAGTCGCCGCAGGTCCTGCGGCTGTTTGTAGCGTATCTCGGGTTTTCTCCGTATCGCTCCAAATCCGGAGCACGGCACATCGGCATAGACAACATCAGCCAGGGCGCCCTCGCCCACATCCGCCGGGACACGGGCATCGGCTCTGCGCGTATTTATAACGGTAATCCCGAGCCTGCGCGCCCCGTCGGCCACCGCCGCAAGTTTCTCTGCGCTTATGTCGCGCGAAATGACCGCCCCCTTGTTCATCATCAGAATCGACGCGGCAAATGACTTGCCTCCCGGAGCTGCGCAGCCGTCCAGCACGGTATCTCCAGGTTTTGGCCTCCCCGCAATGGCGGCCGCCGCCGAGGCCGCGTCTTGAACGAATATATATCCCTCGCGCATGGCGCATATGCCCGCTGGGTTCCCGGCGCTTTCCAAAACCAAACTTTCGCCCAGCGCGCTATGCGGCCTCGCCTCGATGCCCTGCCTGCCAAGCGCGCCGATAGCGCCCCGCACGTCTGTCCTGAGCGTATTCACGCGCACCGTCAGCGGCGGCTGCGCGTTATTTGCCTCCAGCAGTTCGCGTATGCCCTCTCCGCCCAGCGCGGCGTCCAACTCGCCTACAAGCCACGGCGGGTGGCTGTATTTTATTGCCAGCGTCTCAAACTTTGTCGCGCCCGAGGGCTCCGGCAGGGCGCCGAGCGAACGCGCCAGGGCTCGCAATACCGCGTTTACAAAACCTGCGGCACTGGAATTTGCGTGGCGGCGTGCGAGGGCGACACCCTCGTTGACGGCGGCGCTCACAGGTATTTTTCCCATAAATGCCATTTGATATGCCGACAACCTCAGTATATCTAGCACCTGCGGCTCTATTTTGCCTATGGGCCTGGAAGACATGCGCTCTATATAAAAATCGCACAGCGCCATATTTCGCAGCACCCCGCGCGTTATGGCCGTTACGAGCGCGCTGGAACGAGCGTCCGCGCGCGCGGCGCGCAGCACCCCGTCGAGCGCGTCCGAGGCGAACGTCCCCCGCCTGCGATACGCGCGCAGCGCCCGCAGCGCCAGTTCGCGCTCCCCGCACGCTTCGGTCGGCGTTCCTGTCACGCCCGCGTCTCCCGGGCGCGGGCCAAGCTGTGCCCGCGCAGATAGTCGCGCGCCGCCATGCGCGCTCCTCCGGGCGCTTGAAGCTCGGTTATGAGCACGGCGCCGTCCCCGCACGCCACCGCGATGCCCTCACGGCTCTCCGCGAGCACGTCCCCCGGCTTTCCGCAGTCTCCTGCCCCAATGTCGGCGCGGCGGGCGGCAAACAGCTTCATGCGCGTCCCGCACATATCGGCAGACGCCGCAGGGCGCGGGTCAAGCGCGCGTATCTTCCGTATGATGGCATCGGCTGGCGCTGTCCAGTCGATAACCGCGTCTTGTTTTGTTATAGGCGGGGCATAGCTCGCAGCCGAACTGTCCTGCGCGGCTGCGCGCGCCGCGCCCGCCTCTATCGCGTCCGCCGTCTCCACGAGCAGCCGCGCGCCCATCTCGCCCAGGCGTTCGTACAGCTGCCCAAATGTCTCGCCGTCGCCTATATCGGTGTTTCTCGACAGTATAATGTCTCCCTCGTCGAGTCCCGGCGCCATGAATATCGACGTCACTCCCGTCACTGTCTCCCCGTCCATAATGGCGCGCTGCACGGGCGCCGCGCCCCGGTATTTCGGCAGGAGTGAGCCGTGTATATTGACGCACCCGAGCGGCGGCAGCGCCAGAATTTCGGGCGGCAGCAGTTTGCCGTATGCCGTAACGGCTATCATATCGGGCGCGAGTTCTTCGAGAGCGGAGAGCGCCGCGCCGCCGCGCAGCGTCTCCGGTTGGAACACAGGCGCGCCGTACTCGAGCGCCTGCTCTTTTACAGGCGTCGGCGCGACGCGGCGCCCCCTGCCCCTGGGCCTGTCGGGCTGCGTAAAAACCCCAACTACTTCGCGCCCGCTCCCAAAAAGGGCGCGGAGCGACTTAACCGCAAAATCGGGCGTCCCCATAAAGACAACTTTCAAACTTCACGCCTCGCTAAATGTAAGTTTCTGGCGAAGCCCGTCCGCAACGATGTCGGCCACTATATCCCCATTTGACCCAACGTGCCTGTCGCACTTGACGTCGCTTCCTTTCAGGTATTGCCCTATAATCGCATCAATATCGGCGCCGTCAGCCTCTATCTCCTCAAAAAACACGTCGCGCATCTGGTTCCCGGCGCACTTGTTGAATATCTCACGCGTCAGCTCATACCTTTTTTTCACGTCCTCCACGTCCGCGTCAACCCTCCTCCCGCTCCGCGCCGTCGTGTCCCTCGCCGTCGCCTTCACCGCGCGAGATCTCGTCGAGCTCTTCTTTTGACAAGTACCTCTGCGCAATATCCGTAAACATAATGCCTTTCAAGTGGTCGGCCTCGTGACATATGGCGCGCGCCGTTACGGATTTCCCCGTAAACTCAAACGGCTTGCCGTTGCGGTCGCGCGCGCGCACCTTGACAATGTCGGGCCGCGTCACCAATCCGTATAGATCCGGGACGCTCAAACAGCCCTCCGCTCCTGTCTGTTCCCCGGAAGAGGCCACTATCTCCGGGTTTACAAGCTCCACTATGCGTTCGCTGTCGTCCTGCGCTTCGCGCTCCATGTCCACAACGAGCGCAACGGCGCGCAATACGCCGACTTGCGGCGCGGCAAGGCCGGCACCCCCGGCGTTTACCAGCGTCTCGCGCATATCGTCAATGAGCTGGTGCAATCGCGGATTGAAGTCCGTCACGGCTCTGCTTCGCTTGCGCAGCGTGGGCTCCCCTTCGCGCAGAATGTTCCGTAGCGCCATATTTCAATGACCGCCCCTTCCTTTTAAAAAATACGCGCGTGCGATAGCCGGCGTTTCACTCGTACGGAGATATGTCGGCGTACGCCGACACGCCTCTGTTGCGGCTGTCTTTCGTGAATTGTCTTATAGTATGCGCCACGGCCTCGCGCACCGGCTTGGTGTCCCGGCAACACAGCGACAGCCTGTAGCGGAACCTGTCGTTTATTTTGACAACGGGCGCCGGTGCCGGCCCTAGCAGCTTCATGTCCGTTTCGCCGCGCAGATAGGCCTCCAGCGCCGCTCGCAGACGCCAGCACCCCCGCACGACCGCGCCCTCGTCCGTCCCGACGGCCGTTATCGCGAAAATGTCCGTCATCGGCGGGCTTCCGGCGATCTCGCGCAGCTTTATCTCCCGCGCGTAAAAACCGTCGTAATCCTGGCGCGCCGCGAGCCGGATGACCTCGTTTGCAGGCGTAAATGTCTGTATGACCGCCCTGCCGGGTTTCCCTCCGCGCCCCGAGCGCCCCACCACCTGCGTTATAAGCGCGAACGTGCGCTCGTGCGCGCGGTAGTCGTTCATATAGAGCGACATGTCCGCCGAAACCACGCCTACAAGCGTCACGTTTTCAAAATCCAGTCCCTTGGCTACCATCTGCGTGCCCACGAGCAACGGCGCGCGCTCTTTCAAAAAGCGCTCCAGCAACGCCTCGTGCGTGTTTAATCCGGCCACGGCATCCGTGTCCATGCGTATTATGTCCGCCCCGGGAAACAGCACCCTCAGTTCCGCCTCCACGCTCTGCGTGCCGGCGCCTACGCGCCGGAGACGCCCGCCGCACTTTGGGCAATGCCGGGGTGCCGGCACCGAGTAGCCGCAGTAATGGCACATGAGCCGCCCATTTGCCGAGTGATAAGTCATGGACACGCTGCACCGCGCGCACATATGCGTAAAACCGCACTCGGGGCAGGCGATCAGCGTGCCGGCGCCCCGCCTGTTTATAAACAGGATCGACTGTTCCCCACGCTCCATGTTGTCCCGTATCTCGCGTTCCAGCACGCGGCTGACCGAGCCGGCGTTGCCGTCCCTCGCCTCTTCTTTCATGTCGGCTATGATGACGGGCGGCATGGCGCGCTCGTTGTATCTCGCGGGCAGCCTGAGCAGCTTGTACCTCCCGGCGGACGCCCCGTACATACTCTCTACGGAAGGCGTCGCGGAGCCGAGCAGCAAAAGGGCTCCCCATCGCGCGCACCTGTACTTTGCCACGTCCCGCGCGTGATAACGCGGCGCGTTCTCGGACTTATACGTGTACTCTTGTTCCTCGTCGAGAATTATAACGCCTATGTTCTCGACAGGCGCGAAAATCGCCGATCTCGTGCCCACAACTACGCGCGCGCCGCCGCCGCGTATGCGCTTCCACTCGTCACATCGCTCCCCGGACGCCAGCGCGCTGTGCAGCACGGCAACGCTGTCGCCGAAATGCGCGGCGAACACGTTTGCAAGCTGCGGCGTGAGGGCTATCTCCGGAACCAGGACTATTGCGGTTCTCCCTCTGCCGACAACCGCCTTTATCGTCTCTATATACACAGATGTCTTGCCGCTCCCGGTCACGCCGTAGAGCAGCGCGGCGCCCGCCACCCCCGTCCTCGCGAGCGAATCGAGTTGCTCGAACACGTCGCGCTGCGCGCCCGTAAGCGCAAATCCCTCCTCTATGCGCGCCGGCTTCAACTCGGTGCGCCTCGGCGCCTGGATATGTTCGATGTATATCAGCCCCCGCTTTTCGAGAGCTTTCACTGACGATTGCGCGACTCCCGTAAAGTACGTTATATCCGACACGGCCATGCGCCCCTCGCGCGCGAGCAGATCGAGGATGGCTGCCTGCGCGGGCGAGCGCGCGCGCTTCCTGTCCGCCAGTTCCACGGCGTCCTCTCCCGGCACGTTCAACGCGGCTATCCTTACAGTTTTGTCGCCCGCCCTGCGGCGCCCGTCTTTGAACCACATTCCTGCGGGAAGCATGGCGCGAAACGCATCGTACACGGTGCAGAAAAAGCGTTCCCCCATCCATATAGCCAGCTTGATGTGCTCCCCGCTGAGCACGGGCTCACTGTCGAGAGCCATGGTTATATATTTGAGCTTCGGGTACGGGCTGTTCTCCACAAGCGCGAGCACCACGCCCTCGCTCTGCCTGTTGCCCGCGCCAAACGGCACGGATACGCGCATGCCGGGCACAATCCCTCCGCGCATATGTTCCGGTATGCCGTACTCATACGGCTTGTCAATAGAAAACACGGCGGCGCCCACGGCTATTTTCGCGGCACCGTAACTGTCAAGACCCATTGTCCCCCTGCCCGAACCGGCTCACGTGATTTTATACTCGCCCGACGCTATTTCCTCAATGGCCCGCGTTACCGGCTTTTGGTCGGGATCCTCATAGTTGTAGTGCTCTTCGGAGGCCAGCTCCCTCGCCCTATGCGAGATGACGTTGACAAGCAGGTAACGGCTGTTCACCTTTTCCAAAAGCTGCGGCAGCGATGGATACAGCATATAGAACCAACTCCTTTAATTAACAGATGAATATTATTGACTGTTGCGGTCACTGCGCGGCGGCGCCGTCTCCGTCGCCTTTCGCGGCGAGCCTGCCCGTGATGGTGTCCGAATGCACTGACGACAAGACCACGTGGCCACTGTCTGTTATTATTACAGACCGCGTGCGCCTGCCGTAAGTGGCGTCAATCAGCGTGCCGTTGTCGCGCGAATCCGACACTATGCGCTTAATCGGCGCCGAATCCGGGTTGACGAGAGCCACTACCCTGTCCGCCGAAAGCATATTCCCAAAACCTATGCCTATAAGCCTCACAATTATGCCCTTGCCTTTCGTTTCACTGCAATACGCGAACCCGCCTTTCCTCTCATTCGGTAGGAGCCCCTACGGCGGCGGGCGCCGCTTGGCGACCCTGTGTATATATAGCCCTATAAGCTTTGTCAACCCGATATCGAACAGGACAAAAGCCGCGTTCCCCGCCGCAAATACAACAGCCGCGCCCCATTTGGCACCGCCGCCCGCCGTCAGCGCCTCCCTCGACACAAACCACAGAGCCGCCAGCGCCGCGTTGAATACCGCCAGCTTCGCAATCCACGCGGCCGCTTTCCGCCTCAGGCGCTCCGCGAAGCACTTAGCTATCGGATAGTACCCAAAAAACAGCGCGTACAGCAATACTATCGACTTGTTTGCCACGGTCGCCGTCCCCAGCGCGCATCCGGCCGCGAAAACGCACGCAGCGGACGCGGGTCCCGCCTCGACGACCGCCGCCGCCGTGAAGAGCGACGACACAGCTACGGCGCCGAGCTGCCCGGTCGGCACCACGGCCGCAATGTGCAAAAACGCCAAGGTCAGCGCGGTAAACATGGCGCCCACCGTAATGGCCCGGGTTCTCTTATCCACAGCGGCAGCACAGATCGGCGCACATGAGTGCCGTACATATATCGCACGCGTCGCATCCGGCGTTTGCCACTGGTGTCTCATACCCATACGGCCTATAGCTTTGTCCGCCGCGATTCATGTAGTCCAGCGCCTGCCTGTACTCGGCGTTACCGGGCTCCATGGCCGCCGCCGTCCTGTAGTACGTCATCGCATCGTCGAGCCATCCCTTGCGGTAATATAGGCTGCCCATGAGGAAGTGCCACTCGGCGCTCCTGTCGCCTACCGCCATGAGCATCCGCTCCGCCGCTCCAAGCTGCCCGCTGTTGATCGCCTGGCGGATGCCCGCGAATTGCGCGCTTCCCGCCGAGCCGTTAAAGCCGGAATGGGCGTATGCCCCGGCACCCGCCCCCGGCCGCCCGCCTCCGGCTCGCTGCCGGGTCACCTCGTCGTATGCCTCGTTTATCTCTTTCATCTTCTCCGAGGCGAGGTCTGCAAGGGGGTTGTCGTGGTAATTGTCCGGGTGGTACTTCCTCACCAGCTCTCGGTACGCCTTTTTTATCTCGTCGTCTGACGCCCCGGCGGACACGCCGAGAACGCTGTACGGATCGTTCATTGGGTACATCCATTCAATATTTTTTTGATGCCATGCGCGCCTATAAATCATTATAACCCGAACAGGGCGTAATTTCAACACTTAGATTTGCGCACTGTTTTGCGGAAATGCTCACGCGCTTTGCGCGTGAGGCGCTTCTCCGAGGGGGCTAGGACGCCACGGCGCTGCGTACCGTTACTGCGGCGGGGACTGTGCGGCCCCTGACGCCTTGGCGTGGCGGAGAATCTTTTCTGGTGATAGGCCGGAATACTTGGATGCTCTCTCAATAGAAAACCCGTCCCTTATCATTGCCAGCGCCGTCTCCAGCTTGCCCTCAGCTTTGCCGCGCGCCTCGCCGATTGCGATACCGTCCTCCCGAGCCTCTTCCATCCACACCTCTTTTGCGATGTCGATGTTAAACTCCGTCATCAACATATTCTCCACCTCCGAGCCCTGTTTTTTGAGATAGTCGGCCATTATGCCCTCGTCTATGCACTGGCGTATAGCCGCTGTTATCGCTTCGACGAGCGGCATTCCTGCCTCTTGGTTTTTGCGAATCAGCGCCATGAATCTCACGTAGTCGCCCAAGTTCCGGCTGCGTTGCAGTATTTTGGGGTTGTGCCCGTCGTTGATGTTGTATCCCTTGACCGTCAGCTCCAGCAGGCCAGGTATCTCCGGCGCTTCCATGAACGCGTCCGACAGCTTCAGCTCGAACTCGTCGGGACACGGCTCCGTGCCGTTGTACAGCACGATGAAGTCCGGTTTCGGCATCCTCATCAGCTTGTGCCTGTAGATATCCCTTCTGTCCGTAAGCCTCTCATATTCGCGCCCGACGTATATCAGCATACGCAGGGGGATATTGCTGTTCAGCGTGGATTGGTGTTCAATGAGCACTATCAGCCGACCGTCCAGCACAAACGCGAGGTCGTTTATCTGGTTTTGAAACAGCGCGTCCTCAAGCGTCACGAGTTCTACCCGGGCGTCCTCCGGGTAGTTCCTGCCTTTCAGCGCCCCGTACATCTCGAGCAGACGCCCGCGATCCTTAAAAAAGTCCGCAAATACGCTGCTCTTGTGCTCCCTGTTGGCGTTTGACGTGCCATTGCCTGTCATATGATCACACCCCCATTGCTCCACGGCGGCACCATTTGCGAACATGCTCACGGTCTCTGCCTTTGACGATAGCATAGCACATTTCAAGGCGCGTTTCAAGCTCGCGGCACGGGACTCGGAACATTTCCGCCTCCCGCGCGTCTAACTAAAACAACTTGCGTTTTACGGAGCATATTGTTGAAAGCGGGGATACCGATGAAAAAATGCGGATCGTTTGTGGGAACCGGCGGCATGGCGGTGCGGGCGGCGGCGGCGCTGGTTTTGGCGGGGCTGGCTCTCGGACTGCTGCCGCCCGCAGGAGGCGGCTCGGGCAGCGGGGCGGCGGCGCCGCCGGAGGCGCCCGTGAAGGACGGATACACGCTCGCGCCGGAGGTCTACTCGGCCTTCGGCGTATACCCTGGCGGGGCGTTTATTCTCACAGTGCCGAAGGACACTACGGCGCAGGCGGTGTCCGGCGCTTTCACGATAGACGGAGAACCGGCGCCCACGGTGACATCGCGCGGGGCGCGGGAATTTCTTATCGAGCCGGCTGCAAGGCTGTTCGGCGACAGCCTGTACACTTTCAGGCTGCAAAAACCCGACGGCGGGGAGGTCACGTGGGTGTTTCAGACGGCGGGCGAGTTCAATATCGCCTCCGTGCTGCCGGCGCACCAGTCGACGAACGTGCCTGTGGACACCGGCATCGAGATAACCTTCAGCGAGCGGGACTTCGAGCCCATAGACAAGCTGTTTGAGATATCGCCTGCCGTCGCGGGCCGCTTTGAGTACCACAAGGAGACCGCCGTGTTCGTGCCGAACAAGCTCGAGTACGCGACTGTGTACACGGTGACGCTTAAATCTGGCGCCCGGCGCGCGGGCGGCGGCGAGGCGATAAGCGGGGATACCGTGTTCTCGTTCGAGACGCAGCCGGCTCCCGGAGACGACGATCCGGCCCGCGACGTATACATATCGTTCAACACGCAATACGCGGAACTGCCGCCATCTCGCCCGCCTGTCGTAGGGATGTACGCTTATTCATATAAAGACAAAACGGCGCCATCGCCGGACGCAGCTGTATACAAATTCTCAGGCGCGTCGGACGCGGTGGCGGCGGTTGAAAAACTGCTGGTTTACCCGCTCTGGGCAAACTACGCGCGTGCGGGCGGCGCGGCAGACACTTCGCGCCTGGAGCGCGTCATGGAACTCGACAGCCGCGCGTATGACGCGCAGAGCGGCACTCTGACTTTCCCGGGCGCCCTGGGGCAGGGCTTCTACCTCGTGGAAGCCGCCTGCGGGGACGCTCGCGCGCAGATGGTCGTCCAGATCAGCGACCTGCCCGTGCAAGTGATATCCGACAGCGCGCGCGCTCTCGTGTGGGTCAATGACATGACAACGGGCAAGGCCGCGGCGGGCGCCGTCATCAAGGACGCCGCGACAGGCAAGAGCTACACGGCGGATAAAAGCGGCGTCGCGGAGGTCGGCCGCGCCCTGGACGGCTCGGGTTCGCAGGCGCTGGAGAGACTGGATATTTCGTACGGCGCGGGGCGGCAGTGCGTGTGGCTGTACACGCCAGGATATTCAGTATATCACGGCGGGCCTATGCGGTGGCGCGGCGACGGCGGCGACGAGGGGTACTGGAGCACGACGCGGCTCGACAGAACGCTGTTCGCGCGCGGCGACACAGTGTCGTTCTGGGGATTCGTAAAGAACCGCGACAGCGGCGTCAGCCCCGGCGCTGTGACGATCGCTCTCACGCAAGGGTACAATGGCCTGCGCTACTCCGCGGGCAGCGGGCGGGACATCCTGCACCGGACGACGGTCCGTGTAGCCCACGGCGCCTATAGCGGGGCTTTCGATCTGCCAATGCTCGACCCCGGCTCTTACTGCCTGTCCGTTATGGACGGCGAGGCGACGGTGAGCGCCGTATATTTCTCGGTGGAGGACTTCGTAAAGCCGGACTATGTGCTGCAAGCCTCACCCGACAAAAAAGCTGTTTTCCTGGGCGATTACATTACGTTCGAGACAAAGGCCAGCTTCTTCGAGGGCACGCCCGTGGCGGAACTCGGCGTCTCTTACGGGCTATACGGCTACCCGCTGCGCACCTTGGAGGGGGGCAGCGGCACAACTGACAGGGACGGTGCCGTGGCGGTGGCGCAGCGCGCCGAGACGGATCCGGGCGTTGCCGACGCGCAGGGCGTTGCGACAGTGTGGTTCAACGCGGAGGCGACACTCCCCGAGACGGGCCCGACATACGCGTCCGCCTCAGCACTCGTGTTTATAAACGATATGGACGCGAGCGCGGGTGCCACGCGCGACGGCGCAGACGCGAAGCTCACTGTGGAAGTGCGGGCCATGACGCCCGAGCGCATAAACAACGGCACCGCGGAACATGTCTACGACTACCTGGGCGGCCCCATATCCGGCAAGGACGTGACGGCGGATATTTACAGGGTCTACTGGACGCGCGAGGACACGGGCGAGACATACTACGATTATATAGAGAAAAAGTCCGTGACCCGCTGGCGATATGTGCGCAACGAGGAGAAGATAAGCGCCTTCACAGTGACGACCGGGGACGACGGCGTGGCGGAACACACCTTTACTGTGCCAAACCGCAAGGACGAGTGCTATTTTGCCAAAATCGCGTGTACGGACGGAAACGGCAGGCGCATATCGCACGAGGTCTATATCGGCGAGGATTACACCGACAGGTTTTGGCGCATCAACTCAAACGACTACTCTCTCGAAGGCGCGAGAGAGAGCTACAACACGGGCGACGAGGTCAACCTGTCGCTCACCCGTGCGGGAAACGTCGTCAGCAGCGGCGGCTTCCTGTACGTCACGGAGCAGCGCGGCATTACGGATTGGGCGGCGGGCAAGAGTGGTATCTCGTTTACGTTTGGCGCTGCCCACATCCCCAACGTGACGGTATGCGCGTATTATTTCGACGGGAACAGCTACCACTCGAGCTACAATATGCGCGCATATATACGTTTCAACTACGAGGCAAACAGTCTTGGGCTTAAAGTGGATACCGACAAGGAAACATATAGACCCGGCGAAACATGCGTCGTCACGGTGACATCCTCCGCGCCGGGCGGCATGCCCGTGGCGGCAAATATAAACGTCAGCGCGGTGGACGAGGCGCTGTTCGCGCTGCGCGACTACTCGTCGGACACGGCAGCGGAGATATACAGGTCGCTGGGCGACGGCATAACGGCACAGTACGCCACCCACGCCACCGCCGGACAGTCGGCCGTTTATTTCAGCGCGTCCGTTAGCGATGCCGACGAGGGCGCCGCGCCCATGGCGGCGCCGGAGGCAAAGGCGGGCGCTGGGGATGGCGGCGCAGGCGGCGGATACCTGCGAGAGCGGTTCGAGGACACGGCGTTCTTCGATTCCGCGCGCTCGGGAGCGGACGGCAAGGCTATATTCACAATAAAGCTGCCCGACAACGTGACTTCGTGGAGACTGTCCGTGTCCGGCGTGAGCGACGCCTTGTTCGCGGGCAGCCGCGATGTCGGCATAAAGGTGACGCAGCCGATGTTCATAAATTGCGCGCTCGGCGACGAATTCCTCACGGGCGACGCGCCCGTGCTCGGCGTTAACGTATACGGCTCGGGGCTGACGGGCGGCGAGAGCGTTACGTTTGAGGTGACGGAGCAGGGCGGCGCGCTCGGGGAGACTCTCAAAGTGAGCGGCGCGGCGCCGTTTGAGCGCGTTGACATCCCGCTGTGGTCTCTCTCGCGCGCGGGCGACTACTCGCTGATTGTCAAGGCAAGCGTCGAGGGCGGCCAGACAGATTCGTTGCGGCGCGATATAAGCGTGTACGAGTCATACAGGCGCGTCGACACGGCGCGGTATTACGACGCGGCGCCCGGCGCCGCGTTCGATGTGGGCGCGGGCGGGCTCACAAGTATAACGTTTTCGGACCGCGGTCGCGGACAGTATCTCTCGGAGCTCCTCAACTTGCGGTACGTGTGCGGCGACAGAGTGGAAAAGCGCGTCGCCTCGCGCGAGGCCGGCCGTCTCATTGCCGAGTATTTCCCCGAACTGGAAATACTGCCGGACACCGCGTTCGAGCCGGCCCGCTATCAAAAGGGCGACGGGGGCATGGCCCCACTGCCGTATGCCGAGAGCGACGCCTGGCTCACGTCCATGCTGCTGCCGTATATTGCGGAAGATGTAAACCGGCGCTCGCTCGCTGATTATCTCTACGGAGAGCATGAGCGCGCAGGAGCGGCGGGGGCGGTGGCGCTGTACGGCTTGGCTCAGCTGGGGCAGCCTGTGCTCCCTGAGCTCGAAGCGCTCGCGGGCGCCGAAAACCTAAAAGCACGCGACGCCGTCTACGCGGCGCTCAGTTACGCGGCACTCGGCGAGCGAGCGCGGGCCGAGGAACTCTACGACAGCTTCGTGGCGCCGCAATTGGAGGTGCTGGCACCGTACTACCGCGTGAATACGGGAGAGGATAACGACGACATCCTGCGCGCGACCTCTGCCGCGTCCCTGCTGGCATCCCGCCTGGGCAAGCCGGAGAAGGACGGCCTATACGCGTACTGCACAGGCAATTTCGCGGACGACGTGCTCATATCCCTGGAGAAACTGTCGTTCATATCCGGGGAAATAGCGCGCGCCGACGGCGGCGCCGCGAGCGTGACATACAAACTGTACGGCCAGGAGTACACGCGCGACCTGAGCAGCGGCGGGAGCTATACCCTGCGTATACCGGCCGCGCGCATAGGGGAGCTGGAACTCACGGGCACAGCGGGCCGCGTGGGTGCCGTATCTGTTGTGAGCGTGCCTCTGGCTCAGTCGCCGCTGGCGCGCCCCGACAGCGGCATAACAGTCAAGCGCGCCTACTACAGCGCGTCCGGCGGCGAGAGCAAGACGACGTTTGAAAGCGGCGAACTTGTGCGCGTCAATCTTTGGATCGACTACACTGGCAAGGCGATAGACGGCTCATACAGCGTGACCGACTACCTGCCCTCCGGCCTGGAATACGCCTCAAACTCCGCGAAGCTGAGCGGAGAACCAGGTTTCGGGTATGCGTACCACTGCTACGCCCAGGCAAACGGCCGCGAGGTGACATTTTACGACTACAACGGCAGGTTCGATAAAGGACGGCTGTATTACTACTTCGCCCGCGTAATAAACCCCGGCGGATTCCGCGCGGAGGGCACGCTTGTGCAGAGCCTGAGTTCCGCATCCCTGTACACGCTCGGCGAAGACACGCAGCTGACAATCAACAGCTAGCCGCGTGCCCGGGCGCGAGAGGCAAAACGGGAGCGAAGTACGTCCGCGCGGCGGGTATGCTCACCAGTTCGCGCTCTGGGTAGCGCAGCGCCGTCAGCGCGCCGCCGAAAACGCAGCCCGTATCAATACAGATGGTATTGTTCACCTCCATCACCTCCGAGAGCGGCGTGTGCCCGTACACCACGAGCGCTCCCCCCCGGTAATCGTCCATCCACGGGCGCCGCACCGGGAATCCATATTCGTCTCGCTCGCCCGTTGTATCCCCGTAAAGGCAGAAATGGCGCTCCTGAGGACAATACCGCCCGTGGAACTCCTCTTTGAGTCCCGCGTGCGCGATAACGAGCCCTCCGCCGTCGAACACGCAGTGGCTTGGAAGCCCCTCTATAAACGCGGCGACGCGGCGCGCGAACGCTGCCCCCCGCGCCCTAACGCACCGCGCGGTATCCTCCGGCTCGGGCGCATGGCGCACCTTGCCGCCGCGCAGGTTCCGCAGCAGCTTGTCGTCGTGGTTGCCCACCACGCACAGGGCGGCGCCGGAGTCCGCCATGTTCATAGCGAGCAGCAGCGACTGCGCGTTCTTGGGTCCCCTGTCGCACAGGTCCCCCAGAAACACGGCGCGCCTGCCCGGCGGGGGCGAGGCGCAAAATCCCGGGCGATCCATGCGGTACCCCAGCGCCTCCAGCAGCAGCGCGAGTTCGTCATAGCACCCGTGCACGTCACCTATTATGTCAAACGGCCCCGCCGCCTCCATTTGTAAGCCCCTCCCCCCGGTTGTCTGCGCCGATTATACAGTATCCTTGACATCTGCCGCAACTGCCATTATCATTGGATATATTTGTTTGCAGCCATTTTCGCGCTTTGGAGGAACTATATGTACCCAAGCTGCAAAAGAGCCGCCCTTAAGATACTGGCGGTAGCGGCAATTGCCTCGGCTGCGGCCGCGCTGACTACTTGCGGCGGCGATACGCGGGCGCCTGCACACACGCCGGCAATCCCGCCCGCGCTCACGGGGACTCCCGAGCCCAGCCAGGCGCCGTCGCCCACGATTGCGCCGTCGCCCACACTTGCGCCCACGCCCACGCCCGCGCCCTCACTTGCGCCCACACCCACGCCCACACCCACGCCGTCGCCCACACTTGCGCCGTCGCCCACACTTGCGCCCGCGCCCACGCCCGCGGCTGCGCCTGTGCCGGACGGGGGCGCGGTCGAGGACTATTTCAGCCAGTGCGTCTTCATCGGCGATTCGGTACAAGAGGGCATAGCGCAGTATGTCCGCGCGCAGCGCGGCGGCGGGCGCCCCATGCTGGGCAGCGCCGTGTTTGTCACAACGACTATTGGCATTCGTCTAGCCGATTTTGCGAAGGACACGGGCGCCGATGCCCGGTACCTGAGCTATAAAGGCGCCGAAAAGCCCGTGGAGGACATAATAGGCGAGACGGGGGCGTCACGTGTTTTCCTCATGATGGGCATGAACGACATGGCGCAGGGGTATGACGTGCCCTACTCCATCGACTGTTACAGCCGCGCTATCGACATTATTATAGCGGCAAATCCCGCAGTGGAAATCGTCGTGGAACTCAACACGCCAAAAGTGGCGTCCTCGTGGCTGCCTGACTACTGTCTCAACAGGGACTTCAGCAATGCCACGATCGACGGGTTTGTCGACCAATTGCGCGTCATGTGCGCGGACAGAGGCATAAGTTTTGTCGACCTCAACACGGCTCTGAAAAACGGGAACGGCGCGCTGCCAGACGACTATTCACGCGACGGATACGTACATATAAGCGACGCCGGCTCTGCGGTTGTCGTAAAAGCGCTGTATGACTTTGCGGCGCGGCAAATCGGAGGGGTCTGAAGTGAAAAACCGGTTGAAACTGTTTGCGCTGGCGGTGTTGCTGCCCTCTTTGGCGTCTTGCGCGAAGGAGGCTCCCGAGCTGCCCGCGCCGCATTCCATATACGCCGCGATAACCGACGCTGTGGATATGCCGGAAATGGTTGAGATGACACAAGGCGAGATGTTGGACTATCTTGGGCTGGCATCTTCCGATTACTCCGATTTCTCTTATTACACCGCCCTCAACGCGACGCAGCCCGACGAGGTCGCCATCATCGCCGCAACAGACGGGGACGCGGCGGGGCGCATAGAGCAAAAATTGTCGGACAGGCTCGACTATAAAACAAAATCGGCGGAGAATTACCTGCCGGAGAATATTCCTATAATTGACAAAGCCGTAATACGGCGAGACGGGCTCACCGTCTCAATGCTCGTCTCAGCCGACGCGGAGATCATGGCGGCGGTATACGACTCGTTTTAAAAGGCGCGGCGCCCAAAACCGCGCTCGCTTTTTTTGTTGCTTTCCCTCGCGCCGGCGGCTATAATAGTCAATATATTGCGATTGCGATACGCGAAACCGCGCCACATGCTGCATTTTTATGACCACATGTCATAATTTTGTGACTTGTAGCGCAACGGAAAGGAATGGTCATAAAAATGAAACGATCTGTCTCTGTCGCGCTCACTGCGGTGTTGCTGTTTTCTTTCGTTCCTGCCGGGGCGCGTACACTGGCCGCTTCCGAGCCCTCGGGCTGGGCGGTCGCTGAGATGAACGAGGCAAACGTGCAGGGGTTCCTTACGCCGAACGCCCAGAAGGATTTTCGGCGCAACTTGACGCGCGCGGAGTTTTGCGAGATAGTAGTGGCGCTCATCGAGCGCACGCTGGGCAGGGAGATACCGCTGCCTGCGGCGAACCCGTTTTCCGACACAAGCAACATAGACGTCCAGAAAGCTTCGCTGTACGGCAATCCAAACCCCGTTGTGAACGGCGTTGGCGGCGGGCTGTTCGCGCCGGACAAAAATGTTTCGCGCCAGGAAATTGTGGCCATGGTGGCGCGCGCGATGAGCCGCCTGTCTTCTGATACGGGTCGGGCCCTGCTGCCTACGCCGTCCTCGGCGCAGCTGCCATTCAAGGACAACGCCAACATAGCGGACTGGGCGGTGGACCCGCTCAGGTCCCTCTACGCGAACGGAGTGGTAAAGGGCGATAATTACGGCAATTTCAACCCGCTCGACGAGATAAAGTCCGAGGAATGCGTGGCCGTTGTACTGCGCGCCAACAATGCCGCGCAGGCTGTGCTAAACTCGGGGCTCTCGGCCGAGCAGCTCGTTGACAAGGCCGTGGGCGAGATGCGCA
>JAITEC010000177.1 GCA_031282225.1 Oscillospiraceae bacterium
GGCATTGAACTCACGCCCGAGGGGCTGATACGCGCGGACGCCGGAGCTACGCTGAGGAGACTTGCCGAATTCGCGCGCGATAACGGCCTGGGCGGGCTTGAGTTCGCGCACGGCATTCCAGGTACGCTGGGCGGAGCGGTCGTTATGAACGCCGGGGCGTACGGCGGGCAGTTGAGCGACGGCGTAGTGGCGGTACATGCATTTCCGGGGCTGGGCGGCGCGGGCCGGGCGGAGGAAATTAGTTCCGGCGAGTGCGGATTCGGGTACAGGCGCAGCAGATTTGCCGAGAGCGGGGAGGCAATTGTCTCCGCCTGTATCCGACTCTCGCGCGGCGACGCCGGGGAGATTGCCGCCCGCATGGAGGAGTTCGCGGCGCGCAGGCGCATGAGCCAGCCCCTCGACCTTCCGAGCGCCGGCAGCGCGTTCAAGCGCCCGCAGGGCGGGTACGCCGCCGCGCTCATAGAGCAGGCGGGATTGAAAGGGTACGCGGTAGGCGGGGCGCGCGTGTCGGCCAAGCACGCCGGGTTCATAGTAAACGCCGCGAACGCTACGTTCGACGACGTAGTGCGCCTCATGGAACATGTGCGCAGCTGCGTATTGGCGCGTTTTGGAGTTGCACTGGAGCCGGAGGTAAAAATACTGCGCCGCGGCGCGGACGCGCGCGCGCGGTTGTTGGAATTCAAATAAGTCCAAATATGGACAGGCCGCCCAATAACGCGCGGGGCGCATAACGCGGCGCGCGGCGGATATGATATTATGATATAATGCGCGCTTACGCACATTATATCGCGGGCACGCGCCCAAATCATGATATTCGCGAGGTGGACTTTTCGGCATGAAAAAATTATCGGCTGTTATCGCGGTGTGCCTGTCGCTCGCACTTTCCGCAGTGCTCGGCGTGCTGCTGCACTCCAGCCGCGTCTCGGCGGCGAGCTACAGGCGGGGCGTTGAAAACGGGTACAGGCGCGCTTTTACGGAGACAGTGGCGGCGCTGGGGGAGCTTGACACAGCGCTACGGCGCGGGATGTATGCCGGAAGCCCGGAGATGAGGGCGCAAATGTGCTCCGAGGCTTACGGCAAGTCGGTCTACGCGGTGAACACGCTCGGACAGCTACCGCTGTCGGGCGCGGAACTCGAGAAGACGGCGCGGCTGATATCCACTGCGGGCGACTACGCGCTCGCAGTGGCGCGCAAGGCATATTCGGGCGCGGAGCACGCTCCGGCCGATTCAGACAATTTGCGCGCCTTTTCCGACGGCATATCGTCGCTTGCCGACAATATGAACTGGGCGCTCGCCCAGATGGACAACGGAGAGCTGACGCTGCGGAGACTGAACGCAGGCTTGGAGCTCGCAGCGGCGGGGAGCGAGGCGGTGGCGTCCGATACTGCGGCGGGGCGCCTGATACTCGCCGGACGCGAGGCTGCGGACGTACCTGAGATAGAATACGACGGCAAGTACTCGCCCGGAGCCGGCGGAGGTGCGCCTGCGCTGCTGGAGGGCATGGGGGACCTCACGCAGGGAGAGGCGGCCGCAGCGGCGGCAAAATTCTTCGGGCTTGAGCCCTCATCGCTGACATTTGACGGTGCGCGCGGCGAGCCGATACCCGTATACCTGTTCACGGCGGGACAGGACGTGAGCGAGATGGGCATAGAGGTATCCAAGGCGGGCGGAATTGTGACATGCGCCTACAGCGCGCGCTCCCTGGGGGCGCCCGCGATAAGTCCCGGAGATGCCGCCCGCGCGGGCGACGCCTTTTTGGAGCGCAACGGACTGCACGGCATGGAGCGGCACGGATACGTGACGCGCGGCGGCGCCATTACGCTGGATTACGCGTATTCCGACGGCGGGGTGCTCTGTTATCCAGACGCGCTGCGGGTGACGGTGGCTCTCGACGACGGCGGGATAATTGGCTATGAGTGCGGCGGTTATGTCCGCAATCACAAGGACAGGCAGTTCGGCGAGGCCGCGATAGCGCAGGAAGACGCGCGCGCCGGCATATCACCGAGGCTGAGCACCGTTTCAAACACCATGGCGGTCATCGCGACGCCGGGCGGCGGGGAGCGCTACTGCCACGAGTTCACTTGTGAGGATGAGGATGGCGGGCGCGTGATCATATATATCGATGCCCAGACAGGTGAAGAGGCGGAAATATCCCTGATGCGCGAGGACGAAAACGCGAGAGCGGCGTATTGACAGCCGGGGGCGTTTGTGGTAGATTCGTCTCACGGGATTTTACGTTGAAAGGTGCGGTACGCCGGTTATGAGAAGGTCGGTTCGGGCGCTGCTTGTCGTTGCCGCTGTCGTTGTCGGCGCGTTTGTGTTGCGAGGAGAGACAGGAGCCGCAGGGATGCTCTGTTTCACTGCAGTGGACGATACGCTCATGCCGCTGCGCAACAGCACGCTCCCAACATATTTTGGCAGCGTGTTGTATGTGCCATACAATATATTCTCATATGCGGGCGTGTATAATACGCGCTCGACGGCGGACAACGTCGTCTGCCTGTATAACGGGCGCAGCAGGCTCGATTTCTATATAGGTTCGGCGACATATGACCAAGACGGCAACCTCTTTGACGGGATTACGGCGAGGTATTCGGGTTCCGTGATTTTTGTGCCGATTAACTTTGTGTGCGAGTTTTTCGGGCTGGTATATACCGTGACGCCGCAGGAGCCGGCCTCTATACTGCGCATAACGTCCGCAGGCGCGGCGTACAGCGACAAGACTTTTGCGAGCCGATTCAAAAATCAGATGCGTGAGAGCTACGACGAGTATATGGGAGCCACCGCGCCGGTGGCTCCCTCGCCCACGCCCGCCGCCACACCTACGCCCGTCCTGCCCGGCGCCGAGCCCACGCCCACGCCTACCCCCATACCGACATACGAGGACGTGACCGTCTACCTCAGTTTTTACGACATCGGAGCGGGGCGCTCGGACGACATCATGGATGCGCTCGAGGCGGCGGGATACGTGGGCTGCTTTTTTGTGGGCGAGGCCGACGTGTTGGGTCGCCCTGACGATGTGAGGAGCATTGCGGGCAGGGGACACGTCATAGGGATCCTGATGGAGGAGGGCAGCGAGGCGGAATATCAAAGGCTCTCCGAGCTGTTGTTTGAAGCCGCAAAAGTGAGGACGGTCATCGCGGCGTCCGACAGCCGCAGCGATGACGCGCAGCAACCGGACGCGCAGGAGCGGGCGGAGGAGGCGGGATCGGACAATGCGGAGGCGCCGCTGCCATATTGGTGCGACATAGGTACGGCGGCCGGAGGCGAAAATTTGGTCTCGCGCGATATCGTCCTGTCGCTGTCTGTCACGCGCGGCGACCGGCAAAATGTGTCGATACCGTGTTCGGATGCCGGCGCCAACGCCATAAGCGGCGTAATGGCGTATCTAAAGGAGCACAAATATTCGCTTGCCACAATATACGAATACGTGCCCGCGCCGAATTGATTTACACAAACTGTCGTAAAAACCGCAGGTCAGCATCTGCAAATCTTCGGCAACCACGGGGTTGACGGCCCACACACTCTTTCAGCTTCTTGCACAACCGGACACTCCGACTAACGAAACGAGTATATCCTCACCTATTAGCATTGGCCACGCTAGTTTGCAGGCTATGGTAATGCTGGCGGCGGCGTCACGGTGAATCCGTATCTCTTGCCAGCCTCCGCCGCGGTGGGCATATCGAAGGACACAGACGCCGTCGCGCTTTCAACGAACAGCGGATTGTGCTTAATATTCGGTATGTATTTATTGAAATGGTCAATAAACTTGAGGCGTTCTTGCGACAGCAGCTCCGTTTCAAACTTGTCGATATAGAGGATAAAAGCGATGGGCTTGTCCGCAGGTCTGCCGGACGCGATCCACACGAACAGCGCGTGTTCAAACTTTCTCATAATATCAATAGAGAACGCGTTGACCGCTCTTAACCCATCAAAGAATTTGACTTGCTCATTGTCCATCCGTATCTGAACATTCTCATCGCCGCTGGTGCGGAAGGGGTTCTTCACTTCAATAAAGCAAATGCGATCTTCGTTTTCAGCGATGATATCTACTATGCTCGCTCCGTTGTGCTTGAATCTGGCGAGATCTTTTTCACCTTGCTTGTCAATGCTTACGACCGACAAATAGCCGTCAAACGAAAAAACAAGCTCGCCCTCAACGTCCACAGATTTTGTCATTTCAGTCTAACCCCGGCTTTTTTCGCTGAAACCTCAACCGCTTTTTTCAGCAGCTTATCCCCGGCGGCTGTGATTGGGTTACCGCCTAACGAGATATAATCGTCAGCGACGTCGGCGACAATGCCGTCGCCCTCTTTCCGCAAATTGAAGTAGCGGAGCGCATTATCAGACTGTCTGTTAAGCTCAAGCCAGCGCGCGACGTCGTAACTGTGCGTGGCCAAGAAAATCTGTACACCGCCGCGCTGAAGCTCAAGGAGAATATCAACGAGCGTGGGAAGAAGCTCCGGGTTGATACTTGCCTCCGGCTCATCCCAAAAGAGAATAGTGCCCGGTTCAAG
>JAITEC010000061.1 GCA_031282225.1 Oscillospiraceae bacterium
TATTCCGCAGTTTCCGGGGATTCATTCCCCGGAAACTGCTCTCTGCGAGCGCCGCAGCGCGAGAACCAGTCCTTCGTAGCTCGTTTGTTATCGCGCAGCGATGACAAACGAATTAATTCCCACAGGATTTTTCTTGCGCGCGTCGGCGCGATGGCGTATAATCAGTTCATGACGCCCCTCGCCCTCATTGAACAAAATTTTTATTTTGTTCAATCATTGGCGAACTTCACCGAATTGGAGGCCTTGAACTTGGACTATCGCTACGGCGCTCCGGACGTTGTCAGGGATTTCCTTTCGTACCACGAGACTATAAAGGGCCACTCGAAGAAGACCGTCGACGAGGACTTCCTCGATCTCCGGACTTTTTTCAGGTTCATGCTGGTCCACAAGGGCCGCGTGCCGCGCGACGCGGATTTTGCGGAAATATCCATCATGGGCGTCGACCTGGACTTCGTCCGGCAGATCTCGCTGTCGGACATATACGAGTTTCTGGCGTTCCTGGCGCGCGACCACGGCTTGGGCGCGGCCTCGCGCGCGCGCAAAATTGCGGTCATTCGCTCCTACTACAAATACATGACCACAAAGACGCATAGGCTCGATATTAACCCCGTCATGGATCTCGACTCGCCGAAATCGCCAAAGACGCTACCCCGTTACTTAAATATCGAAGAGAGCCGCCAGCTGCTGTCCGCTTCGGAAAACGGCGCCAACGGCGACCGCGACTACTGCATAATAACGCTCTTCCTCAACTGCGGGCTACGCATATCCGAGGTAGTCGGCCTTAACCTCACGGACATATCCGCAGACGCCCTGCGTGTCAACGGCAAGGGCGCAAAGCAGCGCGTAGTGTACTTGAACGACGCGTGCGCCGACGCCCTGAACGCGTACCTGTCATCCCGTAAGGCCATTGCCGCCATAGACAGGCAGGCGCTGTTCCTCTCCTCCCGCAGGACGCGCATTAGCCGCTCCACCGTCCACAGCCTCGTAAAAAAGCACTTGCTGGAGGCAGGCCTCGAGCGCTCGAAATACTCGTCGCACAAGCTGCGCCACACGGCGGCCACGCTGATGCTGCGAAACGGCGTGGACGTCCGCACCCTACAGGAACTCCTGGGCCACGAGCACCTGAACACGACTCAGATATACACCCACGTAGAGAGCGACAGCCTCCGCGACGCCGCAAAACGCTCTCCCCTGTCGGACATCAAGCGCGGCGGATGAAGATAATTGGGAGGTTCAGCTATGAAAAACATGTTCCACGCCTAGCTAAATCCCCTCACCCGCAGCGGGACGCCTATGGACGCCGCGACGGCACGGCACTTTTCTATATCCCCGGGCGGCAGCACGTCCACGACCGTCAACATGACATCGGGGACGTGCCGCTTGCAGTCGCTTGCGAATTTGAGCAGCGCGGGGAACGCGACGGCGCCGTATATGGGCGAGCATATACGCTCATAGCGCTCGGCGCTGTATGTGTTGAGGCTTATGGACACCTTGTCGACGAGACCGCGCAAGAGCGGCGCCGTCGGCTTGTCGTTTATGAGATCGCCCAAACCGTTCGTGTTTATCCTGACTATGGCGCTCCCCCACCGCCGCCGTATCTCGCGGCAGACATCAAGCATGGTGTTCAGCGCGCAAAACGGCTCGCCGTACCCGCAGAAAACCAGCTCTCCGAAGCCCTCCGCGCTCCGGCGCCCGAGCTCGTCAACGACATCGCCCGCAGACGGCTCGCGCTCGAGCCACAGGCTGTCCGCCGAGCCCACGCCGTCGCCGCCGAGGCGGATGCAGAAACTGCACGAACAAGGGCACTTGTTTGTCAGGTTTATATAGAGGTTTTTCCCGTAACTGTATACGATTGACGGCATAATGTAGATGCCTGCCCTTTCCCGGCGCCGCTCCCCCGCCGCGCCTAAATCGGAGCCAGCAGGTTATCCGACGCTACTGTCCTGCCCTCGAACGTGAGCGTCACGGTCTTGGTATTGCCGTCCCACGCGATGGAGGCGCCAAAAGCGTCCGCAAACAGCTTTGCGGGTACAAACATGCTGTTGTTGCGCGCTTCGGGCGCAATGGACAACTTTGCGGCATCGCCGTTTATAAACGCCGTGTCGCTCCCGGGGATCACTACAGCGGAGTTGTCTCCGAGTTCCGCGCGCACGCTGCCCACTTCGCTGTCAAACTGCGTGTCGCCGCCCATCGCGACAAGTATCCCGCGCAGGGGCAGCATGCTCGTCCCTCCGGAGAGCATGGGCGCGTTGCCGAGCGAGTCTATGGCAGCCGGCACGCCGTTTACGGACATATTAGGGCTGTCGATCTGCAGGACTATTGTAACTTGCCCCGTATCGTCGGGAGCGCCCGCAGCTGTGGCTGGAACATCCGTGGGAGGGGCATTCGCACCGTCGCCGTATTCCGATTTGAGCCTGTCAAGCGCGCGCTGCACGGTTCTGTCGCCGTCGGTGTTCTCAATGCCGAGTTCCAACGCTTCCAATGCGCCCGCTATGTCCTCCAAGCCTACGTAAGCCTCCGCCATGCCCGTGTAAGCGCGCGCGTTGTCCGGCTCCGACTCCGCGAGCAGCTCGAATTGCTCAATGGCCATGTCGTATTCGCCGTCCGCCAGGTAATCGTTCCCGAGCGCCAGCGGATCCTCGCCGCCCAGGACCATCGGCAGAACAAAGAAATATGCGGCGGCACCCAAGGCCAAAACTCCGGCTATGACAAGGCCGATGACCAGCCATTTCTTGCCGCCGCCGCGTCGAATCGGCATGGCAGCGGCGCGCGCGGGTTGCCTGTCCGCGCGCGGAGCCGTGGACGTGCCTGTGCGCCCGGCCAGCTCGCCGAACAATTTCTCGGTTGGGTTATACGACGGAGGTCGCAGGTAACGCGGCGGAACTGTCGGCGCCTGCTGTGCCGGAGGTCCCGCAGCAGGAGGGGCGGCCGCCACCGGCACAGCGGGCGGGGCGGGTATCGGCGGCGCTATAGGCGCCACCGGGACAAAATCCGGTTCCCTCTCCGGCACCGACGGGCGCTCAGGTACTGTCGGCTCATACGCCGGCCGAGGGTCATAGGCGGGTTCGGGAGCATAGGCAGGCGGCTCGTATGTAGGCTCGGCGTACACAGGTTGCGTCTCCTGGGATCCCATTGCATCGTCTTGGCCGTATGTCGGCGCGGGCTGCGCGACGGCATTGCCGCACGAGGCGCAGAATTTGGCCGTGTCCTTGAGCGGTGCCCCGCAAAAAATACAAAATTTGCCGTTACTCATGATGACTCCTCCCTATCACAATTGACAAACAAGCGAAATATTTCAAAAACTCCCGCAAACGGCGCAAAGGCGCGATTTGCGGGAGCCCGGCGCGTGGTGGACGATAACGGACTTGAACCGCTGACCCTCCGCACGTCAAGCGGATGCTCTACCAGCTGAGCTAATCGTCCTTGCAACACAGTGGATTATACTGCTCCAGAAATCAAATGTCAATAAAAATTTATTTTGCACGGAACCGCTTATATATTGACCGTAAGGGTATATTTGGTGTATAATAAAGGTGAAAAAGTGAAATATGGGTACCCCATAGCGGTGGGCAATTCTCTCGGCTACGAGAGAAAGGAATGGTCACATATATTATGAACCAACTTGTAATCGTGCTTGATTTTGGAGGGCAGTACAGGGAGCTTATAGCGCGAAGGGTACGCGAGTGCGGCGTGTCGTCGGCCATCTGGCCGGGAGATACGCCCATCGACAGAATTAGCCAAGCTGAACCCATCGGCATTATTTTAACCGGCGGCCCGGACAGCGTCTATCTTCCCGGATCGCCCAGGTGCGACCCCGGGCTCTTCTCGCTCGGCGTACCCGTGCTTGGAATATGCTACGGCATGCATCTCATATCGGAGAGCATGGGCGGCACCGTGCAGCGGGGTGCCTTTAGCGAACTCGGGCGCACGTCAATGACGGTTGACGTCTCGTGCCCCATGTTCGCGGGGCTCAGTTCTGCCCAGACAGGACTCATGAGCCATACGGACCATATCGCCTCGCTACCCTCAGGGTTTATTTCCGTCGGCCGGACCGAGAATTGCGCGAACGCCGCGATTGCGGATCCGGGCCGGAAAATAT
>JAITEC010000075.1 GCA_031282225.1 Oscillospiraceae bacterium
CCGCGTTCCGACGCGTCAAGCAGATGATATGTTTCGTGCCGCGCGATTTGCGTTGCGGTCGCGGTTGCGTCGTCCACGCGGACAACCAGGTCGCCGTCCGCAG
This sequence comes from Oscillospiraceae bacterium, assembly GCA_031282225.1. Classification (GTDB taxonomy): domain Bacteria; phylum Bacillota; class Clostridia; order Oscillospirales; family Oscillospiraceae; genus JAISBX01. Next base: position 104 of record JAITEC010000075.1, read on the forward strand.
TGGCGACGCCGCGCACGTCCGCCCACGCGCCTTGATTATCCCTTATGCGGATTTTTCCCGCGACCAGCATCACATTACCGCCGGTGCCGCGCCGCACCTCATCTACCAGGCCCCTCTCCTCCTGCGTGTACTCGCTTTCGGAGACCACTTTCAACGACGCTTCCGCGCCGCCGTTCCACACGCCGAGGGAACGCGCGCTTACTTTTTCGGCCCGTAAATTCTCGAAACGATCTCGTCCCTGATCTGCCGCCTGTCGGTACGCGGAAGCGTTATCTTGTCCTTGTTGGCCAAATACGTCGCCAGCTGCGGCTCCGTCATCGACATCAGGAACCCGTTCTTGCCCTCTATCAGCATTCGCTGGGTCCCGCCGCCCTTGTTGTTCTCGTTGCCCTCGTTGCCCGCCATCGCCTTCTGCCTCCCCATTCGTGTTGTTTGCCGCGCCCAGCGCGTCCAGCACAGCGCGTCTGTTCGCGGAGCCCTGTTCCGTCGTCCTCGCGTCCTTGCCCTGCGCGGCGAACACGTTCGGCGACAGCTCGGCGAGCGCATCGCGCGCCGCCCTCCCGGCCTCCCTGTCTTGCCTTTGGCGCGCGGCCTCGTACTCCTCCGCCTGCTCGAGCGCCCATCCCGCCAGCCGCTTCTTTTCGCCAGCCGACAAACTGCCGTCTTCGTATATGCTATCATAAGCTCTATCGAACAGTTTGCGCGCACCATCCCTCGGCAGAGTATATGCGCGGTCGGGATAATTGTCAAAATACTCCGTCTGCATGGGTGCTTGCTGCGCCGCTGGCGCTTGCTGCGCCGCTGGTGCTTGCTGCGCCGCTGGCGCCTGCTGCGCCGCTGGTGCTTGCTGCGCCGCTGGTGCTTGCTGCGCCGCTGGTGCTTGCTGCGCCTGCATGGGCGCAGCCGAATTTTGGAACGTGCCGCTTTGTGCCGCCCCAAACTCCTCGTCGAGACCCATCGCTATCTCGCGCAGAACGGGGTACTCGTCAAGGAGGTCCAGGTCGGACTCCGACAGCGCCGCCGCGCCGTCGGACACCACGGTATTGACTATCTCCGCCGCTCTGCGCAGCGGCGGCCTCTCGTCCTCCGGTATGTCGTTGGCGTCAAACAAGTCGCCCATCGCCTCTGCGTCCACTTCCGCGCGCTCCGCCGCGGGCGTGCCGGGCGCGTCTTCCGCCCTACCTACCATCCCCTCCACGGCCTTGTCGAGCCGAGCCTTGTCCGCGCCGCCAATACCCTTTTCTTCCAAGGCTTGCGCGATGCCGGCGTATGCCGCCGCGTCGCCCGCGGTCGGCGTCGCGTTGGCGGCCATCTCCTGCACGAGCCGCGTCGTCAGACGTCCCTGGTCTTCGGCAGTCGCGCCCATGCTCACGAGAGAACCCGCGCCGCCGAGGATCGCGCTGACTATTGCGCCCATCCCGGCCTCTGTGCCAACCTGAGACCAATCGAGCCTGGCATTGGGATCGACGCCGGACAGGCGCAACAGGAACGGGTCGGATATCGCGGACACAGCTTCCTCCAGCGCCTCCCCGCCCACACCGGCGAGGTTGCGCACGCCCGTGGGGAGCGCGGATGTTATGCCCCGGTCGAGATAGCCCGCCAGTTTCGCAGCGGCACCGGCCACGCGTGGGCCCGCCTTGCCCGCCACGCCGCGCGCTATCGCGCCAGCACCCATAGCGAGGATACCGCCCAGAAGTTCCGAGCCGACCTCAACGCCTGCGACGCCCGCCGCATGGCGCATCGCCTTGTCAAAGTCGGTGCCGGAGGCTATATCCCGGGCGGCAGTACCCCCTCCGGCGGACACGCCCATCGCGGGCAGCCCGGCGCCGGGGGCGACCGCGTTGATCGCTATGGTGGGCAAGACCCCGGACAAAGCGTCCACGACAGCGTCCGCGCTTTTCGCCGCAGTCGAATAGTCGTAATCCTTGCCGAACTTCTCGCGCGAGACCTGCTCCCTGCGTTGCCCTTCCTCGCCTATCGCGCGCAGATCATTTTCAAGCTGTGAATTTATACTCTTCGTGACGCGCTTTGCGTCCTCCGCGAATTTGTCCGCACCCAGCCAACCCCCCACTATGCCGGCGTTCTGCGCGGCGTTGGAAGCCGCGCCCAGCCCGAGGGATAAAGCCCCTCCCATAAGGCTACCGGCGAAATCGCCGGACTTGCGCTCAAACGTATCATAGAGCCTTGCCGCGACGTTGTCGCTTATCCCGAGCTCCTTGCGCTTGGCTTTCAGATTGTTCTTGGCCTCCTCGACCGCCGCGCGCGCGGCGTCCACCGTCGCCATCCCGCCCGCGCTGCCGCCGTTGCCCATGCTCCTGGCAAATATCTCGTCGGACGCCTCGTCGGTATCGGTTGCCGCGCCAAGGGCATTGACCGCCGCGTCGTAGGCCGCCTTTGCGGCGACAAGCTCCGTGGCGTCGCGCCCGTTGACGGTGGGCAGCGTCGCCATGAGCCGCTCCCTCTCGCGGCGCGCAGCCGTCAGTTCCATCGCCGCCCTTTGCGCGTCTTGGCTTGTGCTCACAGGGCCGATGAAGGACGCCGGCGCGGGTGCCTGCGCGTCCCGCGCCCGCAGCAATTGCTCCGTAGCACGCAACTCCTGCCGCTCCAACAGTTTGACGCGCTCTGAGGCCGTAGGATACGCCAGCCCCGCCTCGGCGAATCTCAGCCGCTCGCGCTCATCCGCGTCCAATGCACGCGCCGTAGGTTGCGTGCTCGTCGGTCGCTTGAGTACACCCAGACCCACGTATCTGTTGATCTCCTCGGGCGAGTACAACTGCTCGAACGGTATCTCCCCGTCGATCGGACCCACAATCTCCGCCTTGCGCCGCTCCCTGCGCTCCAGCGCGTCATCGAGGAACCCCTTAAGTTGTGCCTGTCGATTCCGCTCGACCTCTTCCCGATTGCGCCGCTTGTTGCTCTCCGAAATCTGGACGCGCAGCGCATCCGAGCGGGCCGATACGGCCTTGTACTCCGCAGAGTCCACGGAGACCGACTCCCGCGCCTTGCGCAGACGCTCCCGCGATTTCTCCATCCAATCCGGCGCCAACGCCGTCCTTGCCATTATATCCCCTCCCGCCTAGTACGACAATCCGTAAGTATTCACAAGCTTCACATATTCGGCATCCGTCAACGAGAGCTCCCACCGCGCGAGCTCCATCTTAGCCGCGTATTTCATGTCGGCGTCGGAACCGTAGGCGCTGACGGCGTTCATCGCCGCGATTATGGCCTTCTTCGCGTTGGCATAGTTGTCCGTGTCGCCGGCGTTGTCATTGTTCCCGTTCTCGTCCACATTGACCTTATTTCCGCCCGCGCCGCTTGATTTTGCCCCCGTCGCCTTTGCCCCGGCGATTATGGCGTCTATCTGCGCTTTCGTGACGCCGTTGCCGATTGCCGCCGCTATCTGTTCCGACGTAAGCCCCGCGTCAACCAGCGTCAGCGCGTTGTCGAACAACTGCTGCCTCGTCTTCTCCGCCTCGGCCTTGGCCGCCGCTTCTTGTGCCGCCGCGGTCTGCGCGACCCCATATGTCCACTCTGTATCGTAGCGCGAGTCGGCCACGGCGTCGCGAGAAGCCGTGTAGGCGCGGTTATACGCCGTGTTGTCCGCGTTGATGTAATTGTTGAGGTTGCTTTGCAACATGTCGTACTGGTTTAGGTAGTCGCTGTAGCTAAACTGCCTATTGGTCTGGTAGTCGCCGACGTTGTCCCGATACACGCCATAGTCGGAAGCCCTCGCGCCGGACACATCCGACAGCGCCTCCCTGTCCATGTTGAACTCATCCACGTACCGCTGGTATGCCTGCTGGAAGAGCTCCGGTATCTTGGCGCTCAACTGCGCCGAGTAATAGTCTCCGGCCTGTGTACCCGCAGCCGTCGCCGCCGTGGACGGGATACCGCCGGACATCGCGGCTGAGCGCGCAATGGCGTTCTCCGTAGCCCTATCGCCCTCCATGAGGTACTGCTTGGCGTAGGCGGCGTAGCTCGGGTCCCCCTCCTTGCTGTAGCTGAACGGCGCGCGGTTCACTACCTCGGACAGCGCCTTATTGTACATGGTTCCATACTGGTCGTACCACGTCGGCTGCGCAGGATACCCAAAGTCCGGATAGTTGGCCATCTGCGACATTAGCGCGTTCGCGTTCGCGTTCGCGGTGCCCAGCCCCGCGCCGCCTTGCGCGAGGTATGCGGATAATACCTGCTGCGCTGCCGTCTGTTGCCCGGTCTGCCCGGTCTGCCCGGCCTGCGCGCCGCCCGTCGTGACACCCCCCGCCGCCGCTTGCTGCCACCGCGCCGCGTCGGAGCCGGACACCACGGGATAATATGGGTTCGTGCCGCCGTACTGCGCCGAGGCAAGATCGACGCTCGTGGACTTCGAGCCCACTCCACCTATGTTTGCGCTGTCGTAGTAAATACTCGTGGTCTCGTTGCCACGCCCCATGGCTACGAGTTTTGCGTTGCGCGACCGCTCGGCCTCCGCCGCTGCGGCGTACTGCCCCGCCGCCGCATACGCGTCCATCCGCGCCTTGTAATCCACGTCGGGGTTGTACGAGACGCCATAGGACGTAGTGACGGTGGGCGCGGGCGTGGTGCCCGCAACCTTTACCGCCGTGTTGTAGGCAGCCTGTGGCGTGGCCGCCGTCACCGGCACCGGCGCGAGCTGCTGGTTGCTCGTCACCGCCCCCGCGGTGGGCTGCGCGCCGCCCGTCGCGGATGACAGCGCTTTCGTCGCGCTGGCCACGCCGTTGGCGATGTTGCCCGCGTTGCTGATAAGATATCCGATCAATTGCTGTGCCAAATTACTAGCCATAAACAACCCCCCTCGTTTCTAACTCTCATCCGTCAATGCCCTCCGCGCAACGATCGCGCCGTGCTCCCCGTATACATCTCGCGCGTAATCCCGAACACCTTGCAATCCCCGGCACCCGAGATCCGCAACCGAAAATGGTCCGCCCGGCGCGGCACTATGGGCACCGTGAAGCTCCTCTTTTTCGTGGCCAGGTGGCGCCATATGCGCTCCCACGCGCCCACACTGTCGTACCGTATCCACATCTCCATCTCCGCGCCCTGCTCCGCCTCCGCGCGCAAATAGAACTTAGTAACACCCTTTTTTTCGGGTGCCCGTTCGGAGAAGTCCGCAAACTCCACACTCCACTCGACTCGCTCCAACTCGCCGCCATCCGGCTGCCCCTTGACGTTCCCCACAGCCCACAGCCCCCCGTCGTCACGGAGCATGTACAAATCCTCTCCGCAATAGGCAAAGCCCACCACACGCGAAGCGTCTTCCCTGTGCCACAGTCCCCGCTCTGTGTCGTACACAAACAAGTGCGGCGCCCCGTTCCTGTCCAGCATGGATATGTAGTACTTGCGCCTGTCACTGCCCGCCACGCCGTGCGTGTACAGTTCGCCGCCGAACGCCTCGTACTTCTGCGTCGGCATACCTCCCGTGTAAGACACAACGCCATTGCGAGACAGATAGAAGAGTATGTCGCCCGCGATGGCAAGGCTCCCCCCGCTGCCGGCCTGTAAGCCCGTGGAGAACGAGGCCGACGTACTAAAATTGTCCGGCTCCGTGCCGAACACCTTGTAGATGGCGCCCTCTTTGAAAAAAACGGGATACCCCATGAATGATACACACCCCGTGAAATCCCCCTCGCTCCCCACCGCGACCGACCAACTGTCGGACGCCAGCCCATCAAACGAGAACCAGTTGAAGACGTCTCCCAGTTTCGATGCGAAAATTTCGTCTCCCTTGCACCCCCACAACCTGTTCTCGTTTGAGCACAGAAAATCCATGTCCGGCATATCCCGCGAAACAGTTATCGCCTCCGGCTCCGTGTACGCGACCGGGGCCTCAGCCGTCCCGTCAAGCACGAAGGCGTTCTCATAGAAGATGAGGCTGTGCCCATCGCCCGATATCTCCCGTATTATTGCCGTCTTGTTGTTCTCCGGGTGCACCGTGCACCCGGAGATGGAAACTGCGTCGCGCTCCTTGAAATGATCGTTGAAGTCGACTCCCGGCACCGTGAGTGTGTTTCTCTCGGCGGTGATCCCGTATATGCTCCCATTTGCGAACGTGGCACCGCCATCCTCCGACGTTGCGCTCGCCTCGACGCGCCCGAACTCCCCAGTCAAGACATTATAGTACGCCTTGTCGGGTAACACGACGATGTACGCGCCCATCTCCCCAAACGTCTTGACAGAGTCAGCAACCTCGCCAACCAGCTCGCCGCCATAATATAAGTCCGTGCCGTCCGCGTACATCAACCCGTCCCGCGAGAAAATCCCGTTGGGCCGCGCCAGCTCCGCGCGCAGCACCCTCGGCGATCGCGGCGACAGCACCGGAGCGTAATCGCCCGTCATGTTGTGCATATCGTAGATATCCCCATCGCCGGCGTACAAATTGTGGTTGTACCCACCAAACGACACCTGCGTCAGCTTGCGCAGCCCACTCCCTCTTGGCAACATCGGCAACATCGGCATAAATTGCGCCCCCAAAAAAATTTTTCAAAATCTTCAAAAAACTATTGACATGTCCGAATAGCAGCTGTATAATAGCCGTGGTCGTGAGAGATTGCGGCCATGTCGTAGCCCTCCGGGACTACGTGGATTGAAACGAAAATATCACCAGTGAAGAACCCACCATCGCAAAGACGTTGAACGACATCGTCGCAACGGGAAAAGAGAGCGCTTCGGCGCTCTCTTTTCTGTGCGCCCGTCAAGACTTCGCATACGTCATCCAAATATCATACGGCGTACCATTGCGCGCCTCAGTCTTTAAATATTGGAGCAAATTCACGCTACCGCTGGAGCTGACGTATACGCTGGCGAGCGCCGTTACACTCGTGCCGTCGTAGTCGCAGTAAGGTATCGGGAGGCTGTTGTTGCTCACCCCGCTAAGTACAGACCCGCCGAGCGACCGTAATTTGATGCCGGCGCTGACGTTGCCGATGGTGTTGACTGTCTTAGTGCCGGCAGCGATAGAGCCGGTTATCGTACCCGAGAACCGCTTCCCAAACCGCCCGTCGCCGAAATCAATCTCTGCGTTCACCG
>JAITEC010000139.1 GCA_031282225.1 Oscillospiraceae bacterium
TGCGCAGCGGCCATATATATCCAATCGCCTCTCGCTGCGGCGTTTTCGCCAAATCCGACATACAGCCGATACTAAACCAAGGTGGCAAACGCGAGGACATCGCGGCGTCCATATTCCAAGCAGTTGTGGATCAGACTGTAACGGGGCTCACGCAGGGGCGCGAACTGACGGGCAAAATAGTGTTCCTGGGCGGCCCGCTCACGTTCCTCATGGGCCTTCGGCACCGTTTTGTGCAGACGCTGGAGCTCGACGCCGAACACGCGGTATTCCCCGAAAACGCCGACTGCTTCGCGGCCATCGGCGCCGCCATGCTGTGCACGCAGAGCGACGAGGCGCCTTACGACAGGGCGCTGGAATTGCTTGAGCGGACCCACGGCATGGCACAGCTGACCGACACGTCCCCTCCCCTGTTTGAGACGGCGGATGAGTACGAGGCGTTCAAGGCGCGCCACAGTGCCGCGGCGCCGCCCGCGTGCGACGGCGATACATACGCGGGAGACGGATACCTGGGGATAGATGCCGGCAGCACCACCACAAAGCTCGTGCTCATATCGCCCGACGGGGCAATTTTATACGATTACTACGGCGCCAACAAGGGCGAGCCCGTGTCCGTGGTTCTCGAGCGCCTGCGCGAGATACGCGCGCGTTTCGACGGGCGCGTGAACATAAGGGCCGCGGCGGCCACGGGCTACGGCGAGGAGCTCATAAAAAACGCGTTCGGCGCCGACATCGGCATTGTGGAGACCATGGCGCACTACGCCGCGGCGCGCCAGTTCAAGCCGGATGTGGACTTCATAATAGATATAGGCGGACAAGACGTCAAGTGCTTCAAGATACGCAACGGCGCCGTAGACGGCATCATGCTCAACGAGGCGTGCTCCTCTGGGTGCGGCAGCTTTATCGAGACATTCGCTCGCGCGCTCGGATACGGCACAGAGGAGTTCGCCCGCATAGGGCTGTTCGCGCCCACGCCCGTAAACCTCGGTTCCCGCTGCACCGTGTTCATGAATTCCAGCGTCAAGCAGGCGCAAAAGGACGGCGCGCCCGTGGATGCCATTTCGGCGGGGCTCGCTCTCTCTGTCGTCAAAAACGCCATGTACAAGGTCATACGCGCGCCGAGCGCGTCGGCGCTCGGCAAAAATATAGTCGTACAAGGCGGGACATTTCTCAACGACGCCGTCCTGCGCGGGTTTGAGCGCGAGATAGGCGCGTATGTCACGCGTCCGGCCATAGCGGGCCTCATGGGCGCGTACGGCGCCGCTCTCACGGCGCGCGATTCGGGCATAGGCCGCTCGTCGCTCCTCGTCGCCGACGAGCTCGCGGGGTTCACGCATTCCGCAAGACCCACGCAGTGCGGCGGATGCACCAACCATTGCGCGCTCACTGTAAACGCGTTCGGCGGGGGCAGGAAATACATATCGGGAAACCGCTGCTCCAAGCCGCTGGCCGCGCGCGCGGAGCCCGAGCCCAACCTCATGGGATACAAGTACGGCAGGCTGCGCGCCATGTGCGGCGCCGGCGCCGGAACGGGTGCCCGCGGGCGTATCGGCATTCCGCTTGTAATGAACATTTACGAGGATCTGCCATTTTGGTTTGAATTCTTCACGGCACTCAATTTTGAGGTTGAACTCTCGCCGGAGTCGTCGCGGGAGGTATACATAAAGGGGCAGCGCACGATCCCGTCCGACACGGTGTGCTATCCTGCGAAGCTGGCTCACGGACATATAGAATCCTTGATCAGCGGCGGCGCGGACACGGTATTCTATCCTTGTATGCCATATAATATCGACGAGGGCATAGGCGACAACAACTACAACTGCCCCGTGGTGGCGTATTACCCCGAGCTGCTCGCCGCGAACATGCCGCGCCTTCGGGGCATCCGTTTTCTCGCGCCGTATTTCGGCCTCCATAACCCGCGCGGTTTCGAGCTGCGCGCGGGAGAGTACTTCCTCGAGCATTTCGGCATACCCGCGCGCGAGACAAAAATGGCCGCGAGGCGCGCATACGCCGCCGCCTCGAATTTCAGGCGCGATATCGAGCTGGAGGGCTCGCGCTATATCGCCGGCGCCCGCAAGCGCGGGAAGAGGATAGTGGTTGCAGCCGGCAGGCCATACCACGTAGACCCGGAGATCAACCACGGAATAGATAGCCTCATAACATCCCTGGGGCTCACGCTCATAACCGAGGACGCCATCCCCCGCCGCCGCTCCTCGAGGCGCCCGGGCGTGCTCAACCAGTGGACATTTCACGCGCGCATGTACAACGCGGCGGCGTATGTTCGCTGCCAGCCGGACATGCAGCTCGTGCAGCTCGTCTCGTTCGGATGCGGCATCGACGCCATAACGTCCGACGAGCTGCGCGACATATTGGAGGACGGCGGCAAACTGTACACCCAGCTGAAGATAGACGACATAAGCAATCTCGGCGCCGCGCGCATACGCGTGCGCAGCTTGATTGCGGCCATGGACGCGGCTGACGGCGCTCCGGGGGCACAATATGCCGGGGCGTGACCGCGCGCCGAAGCGCGGCAAGGACGGGCGCATTGTGTTCACGCGCCGAATGAAGCGGGAATATACGCTGCTGATGCCGCAAATGCTGCCGGTGACATTCACGATGATGAAAAAAGTGTTCGAGCTGTACGGTTACAAGGTGGATATGCTCACGTCGTCGCACCGGGGCATAATCGACACGGGCCTGCGGTATGTGCACAACGACACGTGCTACCCCGCGCTGCTGGTCATCGGGCAGCTCATAGAGGCAGTCAACAGCGGCCAATACGACAAGCGCAAGGTGGCGCTCCTAATAACGCAGACCGGCGGCGGGTGCCGCGCGTCCAATTACATACACCTGCTGCGAAGGGCGCTGCGCCGCGCCGACCTGGACTACATCCCAGTTGTCTCCGTAAACTTGTCCGGCCTGGAGCGCAACCCCGGTTTCAGCCTGTCGGTTCCCATTATACGCCGCCTTGCCGCCGTGATGATCTACGGCGACCTGCTTATGTGGCTGGGCAACCAGTGCAAGCCGTACGAGACCGTGCCCGGCACCACCGAAAAACTGACGGCCCACTGGACGGACACGCTGGTCACCCTGCTCGGCACGGGTCGCGGGCTCTCAAAAAAAGACATCGGGTGCCGCATGTCCGAGATAACGGCCGATTACGCGCGCATCGAACGCGCGCCCAGTCGCCTGCGGCGCATTGGCGTCGTGGGCGAGATATATGTCAAGTACGCGCCATTGGGCAACAACGACCTGGAGGAACTGCTGCTCGCCGAAGGGTGCGAGCCCGTAGTGCCCGGGCTCACGGATTTCATGATTTTTAAGGTAAACAACCGCGTCACGGACGTGGATCTGTACTGCGGGAGCAAATTGAAAAAGCTTGTGGCCGGCGCCTTCCAGCGTTATATCGAGAGCCTGCAGCGCGTGATGATAGAAGCCGTAAAGACGCGACCCGAATTTACGCCGATGGGCTCGTTTGCCGACCTGCGCGCGTGCGTGAAGGGCTATCTCGGCTACGGCAACAAGATGGGCGAGGGCTGGCTCCTGGCAGCCGAGATGATAGAACTCATACACTCCGGCGTGAGCGGCATTGTGTGCGCGCAGCCCTTCGGCTGCCTGCCAAACCACGTCGCAGGAAAGGGGATGATACGCAAATTGAAAGACGATTTCCCTCACTCGAACATCGTGGCCGTGGACTACGACCCCGGCGCGACGCGCATTAACCAGGAAAACAGGATAAAGCTCATGCTCTCAAACTGCAGAGATCACCGCGACGCGCGTCCGGCGGCGCAACAGCCGTCCGGCGAAGAAACTATGCTATCCGGAGGTTCAAGATGAAAGATCTGTTATTATGGAAAAGGTATATCGCGGCCGTGCTGTTCGCGGCGACGGCCGCGCTGCTGCTGGCCGGCTGCTCTGGCGACGGCGTTGCCAAAGCTGAGGCCGAAGTTCCGCCGTCCGCATCGGAATCTCCCGTGCCGTCCGCTGCGGGCTCGCCTCCCTCCTCTGCGGACACGCCTTCGGACAGTTCCGCGCCGGAGAACGGCGTGGGCACGCCCGATTTCGGCGCCGTGCGCTCGTCGCTGCCGCCGGATACCGTGATGATGACGGTGAACGGCGAGCAGATACTGTGGGACGAGCTCTTTTTCTCCATCTACGCCATTATGACAAATGTCATATCGACGTTTGGCGAGTTGCCCGCCTGGGACGAGCAGGTCAGGGATGGCGTCACGTTCAAAAACTATATGGACGAGGCTATCTACAGCGAGATGGTCTCCGGCATAGCTGTCAAGGCGGGGGCGCAGGCGCTCGGGCTGTCGCTGACGAGTGACGATATCGGCCAGATGGAGGCTCAGTTCGCGGATATGGAGGAGCAGCTCGGCGGAGCCGAGAACCTTGCGGAATATCTGCGCGGGATGTACTGCACGGAAGAGCTGTACCGCACGATAGTGGAGACGAGCTATCTGCAAAAGCGCTGCTTTGACGAGCTGTTCGGCGAGGGCGGAGAGAAAGCGTCCGACTCCGACTTGCAGCGGTACGCCGATGACAGCGGCTACCTGATGGCAAAGCACATACTAAAACTCACCGAGAACATGGAAACGCGCGAACCGCTGCCGGACGACGAGATCGCGAGGGCGCGCGAGGAATCCGAGGCAATACTGGCACAGCTTGACGGCTACGACGGCGCGGATTTTGAGGTTTTTTTCGACGAGCTCATGTTTGAAAACAGCGAGGATACCGGGTTGCAGGGCAATCCGGGCGGGTACCTGTTTGGTGCCGGGGAAATGGTTCCGGAGTTTGAAGAGGCGACGCGCCAGCTCGCGGTCGGGAGCCACAGCGGCATCGTGGAGACGGTTTTTGGGTTTCACATCATATATAGGCTGCCGATAGACTACGACGCCACGCTTGGCTCCGGGCACACGCTGCGCTATGAAGCCGCGCTCGATATGTTCAACCGCACCGCGATGGAATCATGGCGCGAGGGTCTCTCCGTCACGCTGTCGCCCTCTTACGAGAGCCTGGACCTGGAGGAACTGTTCGGCGATTTCGGGGCACGGTAGGATCACGGTTTTTTAGGAGAATGACACAGTGATACGGTACATAAAGAGCTACATCGACCGGTATATTTTCTCCGAGGAGCTCTCCCTCGAGGCGCGCACGACGAACATGGTGGGAACCGTGGGAATAGCGGGCGTCGCCGCCGCCATTGTCACGCGCGTCGCCATGCGCAGCTCCATATCGCTGATAGCCGTGCTTGTGGGAATAATAATATCCGTGTCGGCCCTGCTGGTCTTCTGTAACAAATACAATAAGCACCATATCGGCTCGCAGCTCATACTGTTCTCGCTTTGCGACATTCTGCTGCCCACCTCGCTGTTCGCCATGGGCGGCATAGACAGCGGCATGCCGGCGTATTTCACCATGTCCATTGTCGTCATATTCATACTCTCCAAGGGCAGGGCGCGCGCCGTGATACTTATCACGCACATAATATGGGTCGTGATATGTTACGCCGCGTCCTCCGCGCCGCCTTTCAACGGGCTTGTCGCGCAACTGCGCGGCACCGACAGGTACGTGGATCACATACAGTCGTTTGTGGTCTCCGGATTGTTCATAGCCGCTGTCGTCTTGTTTCAAGACAGGATTTTCCTGGCGGAGCGCCAAAAACTCGATACCATGCTGCGACTGATGACCGATATGGCCGTCTCGCTGCTAGAACTCGACATGGACGAGCCGGAGAGCGCGCTGAGGCACGGCATGTCGGTTGCGGCGTCTGGCGTTGGCGCGGACAGGATCAGCGTATGGAAAAACATAACGCGGGACGGCCGGGCGTATTTCTCGCACCAGATGTCCGTGGGCAACGGCGTCGCCGCCATAGGCGGCGGAAACATGGAGTTCCCATACGACGAGATATTCCCCGATTGGCACGATATCATGTCGGACGGGCAGCCCAAAAACTACTCGTTTAACGATTTTTCGCAGCGGGAACAGATGTTCGTCTCCATGTTCAGCGTTCAGTCCGTGTTGATAGTGCCCGTAGTATACGGAGGGAATTTTTGGGGATTTGTCACATTTGTAAACTGCCGCAGCGAAAAGAAGTTCACGCGGGACGAGGAGCGCATAATGCATCCCGGCGCGCTGCTGCTCGCGAACGCCATCATACGCAACCAGATGATGCAGGAACTCGCGCGCGCACGGCGCGGGGCGGAGTCCGCCTCCATGGCCAAGAGCGAGTTCCTCTCGAATATGAGCCATGAGATACGCACCCCCATGAACGCGATAATCGGCATGACGTCGATCGGCAAGTCCGCCGCCAGTACAGCGCGCAAGGACTACGCGTTCGACAAGATAGGCGACGCGTCCTCTCACCTGCTCGGCGTCATCAACGACATCCTGGATATGAGCAAAATTGAGGCAAACAAGCTCGAGCTGTCTTATGTGGAGTTCAACTTTGAGAGGATGCTCCAAAAGGCCGTGGGCGTCAACAACTTCAAGGCGGACGAAAAACACCAGAACCTCACGGTCCAAATCGACAGAGACATCCCGCGCACGCTGATAGGCGACGACCAACGGCTGACTCAGGTCATAACAAATCTCGTGTCCAACGCCGTTAAATTCACGCCGGAGCACGGCAATATACACCTCGATGCAAAGCTCGCCGGCGAAGAGCACGGGACGTACACCGTCCAGATCTCCGTATCGGACACGGGCATAGGCATAAGCGCCGAGCAACAAAGGCGCCTTTTCCATTCTTTCCAGCAGGCGGAGAGCGGGACGAGCCGAAAATACGGCGGTACCGGCCTGGGACTTGCCATATCGAAGCGCATCATAGAGATGATGGGCGGGCGGATATGGGCACAGTCCGAGCCCGGGGCGGGCTCGACGTTCGCGTTCACCGTAAAGGCGGAGCGAGGGCGCGCCGACAGGGAGAACTCCGCGCCCGCCGGAGCCGGTTGGGAGAACATCCGCGTAATGGTGGTAGACGACTCGCCCGATGTTTGCGAACATTTCGCGGAAATCGCGCGCGGTTTCAATATGCCGTGCGATACGGCGCTTTCCGGCGCAGAGGCCTGCAAGCTCATCGGCGACGGCGGCAAATATGATATTTTCTTCGTGGATTGGCGCATGCCGGGAATGGACGGCATTGAGCTGACTCGCCGCATCAAGAGGCGCAGCGGCAACAAGTCCGTGGTAATAATGATATCGTCCGCCGAGTGGAGCGCCATAGAAGAAGAGGGCATACGCGCGGGCGTGGACAAGTTCATATCCAAGCCCCTGTTCCCTTCCGCCATATCCGACTGCATCAACGAGTGCCTCGGCATAAGTGGGCGCCGCGAAGAGGCAAAACAGCAGGCGTATACGGACAACTTTTCCGGCAGGCGCGTGCTGTTGGCGGAAGACGTGGAGATCAACCGAGAGATCGTGATGGCGCTCCTGGATCAGACGGGGATAGGCATAGACTGCGCGGAAAACGGCGCCAAAGCCGTTGAGATGTTCTCAGGTTCCCCGGAACTGTACGACATAATATTCATGGATGTCCAGATGCCCGAGATGGACGGTTACGAGGCCTCCCGTCGCATTCGCGCTTCGGGCGCGCCGCGCGCGGGCACCGTCCCCATCATTGCCATGACGGCCAATGTGTTCAGCGAGGACGTTGCAAAATGCCTTGAAGCGGGGATGGACGGGCATATAGGCAAACCTATCGACATCGGAAACATAATGGAGACGCTGCGCAAATACCTATAACGGCGCCGCCGGCCGATAACGCACAACGCGAAGAGAGGAAGCTGCCCATGCGCTTTCACGGCATAGCTTCACGCATAATACTATCTGTCGTGCCCATAATCGCCGTCTCCACGCTGCTGTTCATATTCGCGATACATGGCATCACGAGCAAGCAGATAAGCGACCAGATAAACGGCACGATGCGGGAAAACCTCGAATCGGTGAGCCTTCGCATCGAAAACGAGCTGATAAGCTGCGCGACCGACGCGCGTTCCCTCGCCATATACATGAGCGGCTGCACCCCGCAGTCAGCCGTAAACGGCGAGTTGAAGCAGTTCCTCTCGCGCATGATAGCCGCCAACGAGAACACAATGGGCGGCGGCATTTGGCTCGAGCCTTACGCGCTGCTGCCAGACAGGGAGCGATTTTGTCCCTATGTCCACATTGACGGCGGGGAGGTAGTGTACGAAGACGACTACACCGCGGCCAGCGGCATAGATTACATGGAGACCGGCTGGTACAAAAACGGAAGGCTGTCCGAGGGCGAGCCCGTGTGGTCCGAGGTGTACTACGACCCGCTTGCTGACGTTGTCATGGTCACGGCGACAGCGCCGTTTTTCGGCGTGGACGGCTCCATGCGCGGCGTGGCGACAATAGACGTGTCCCTGTCCGACATACGCCTGCTCGTGTCCGAAATATCCGTAGGCCGCACGGGCCGCGCCTTTATGCTCGGCGCGAACGGGGAATATATATCGCCCATAGACAGCGCACGCGACGCGGGCGACAGGATACAAAGCGACCCGGACGGATCCGTGCGGCAAATGGGCGAGAGCCTGCTCGCCACGGGCAACGGCACTACTGGCTTTTCGCGCGAAGGCGCAAACTACACCGCCTACTACAAGACCATACCCGAGAGCGGGTGGATATTAACTATTTTAATTGAGAGCAAAGAGCTGTCCGGGAGCAATTGGGCCGCCGTCTTCGCCACGGCGCTCCTGCCTCTCGCGGGGTTGCTGCTCGCCACCGTGTCCGTAGTGCTCACTGCCCACAAGCTGCGCCGCGACCTGGGCAAGGTGAACGAATTTGCCGACGCCGCAGCCGCAGGCGATTTCACGAACAGGATAGATGTCCGCGCGTATGACGAAATAAGCGCAATGGAGCGGCACTTGAACAACATGATGGCCCGTATGCAGGCAATGTACGACCGCTCCGAGCATATGCGCGACGCGGCCGTAGCGGCCTCGCGGGCCAAAAGCGACTTTCTGTCCAACATGTCGCATGAGATGCGCACGCCAATGAACGCTATAATCGGCATGACGGCCATAGGCAAGATGTCCACCGGCACGGAGCGCAAGGATTACGCGTTCGACAAGATCGAAAGCGCGTCCTCGCACCTGCTCGGCGTTATCAACGACATATTGGATATGTCTAAAATCGAGGCGGGCAAGCTGGAACTGTCGCCTGCCGAGTTCGATTTTGAGAAGATGCTGCGCAAGGTCGTAAACGTAGTCGGATTCCGCGTCGAGGAGAAGTCCCAGGACTTTATTGTCAACATAGATAAGGACATACCGCGCAGCCTCATAGGCGACGAGCAGAGGCTGGCGCAAGTGATAACGAACCTGCTGTCAAACGCCGTCAAGTTCACCCCCGACGGCGGGAAGATATATCTCAACTCGTGCCTCGACGGCGAAGATGACGGGCAGTACACCGTGCGGTTCGAGGTGGCGGACACGGGGATAGGCATATCTCCCGAGCAGCAAAAGAAGCTGTTTGCCCCGTTCCAGCAGGCGGAGAGCAGCACGTCGCGCAAATACGGCGGCACAGGGCTGGGTCTTGCCATATCGAAGAATATCGCGGAGATGATGGGCGGCAGGATATGGCTGGAGTCGGAGCCCGGGCAGGGCTCGAAATTTTCATTTACGGCGCGGCTCCGGCGCGGAGAGAACCCATCTCCGGGGTACGCGCGCCTCGGCAGCGGCGTGAATTGGAAGAACATACGCATCCTCGCCGTTGACGACGCCGAGGAGATACGCGAGTATTTCAAAGAGCTCAGCCACGAGTTCGGCATATACTGCGACACGGCCTCGGGCGGGGACGCCGCTCTCGGCCTCATACAAAAAAACGGCCCTTACGATATGTATTTTGTCGATTGGAAGATGCCGGGCATGGACGGCATGGAGGTATCAAGGCTCATAAAGCGCAACTCCGGCAGCGGCATCGTAGTTATGATATCGGCCGCAGAGTGGAGTTCCATAGAGACCGAGGCAAGGCAATCCGGCGTGGACAAGTTCTTGGCTAAGCCGCTCTTCCCATCCACGCTGTCCGACTGCGTTAACGAGTGCATGGGCGCCGAGAACGCCACGGCCCCGGAGCGGGAGCGCGGCGAGGCGACTGACGACTTTTCGGGCAGGTGCATACTGCTCGCGGAGGACGTGGACATCAACCGCGAGATTGTGGTGACGCTGCTCGGCCCCACGTCCCTCACCGTCGAATGCGCGACAAACGGCGCCGAGGCCGTCCGCGCGTTCGAGAATTCCCCGGAGCGGTACGACCTGATTTTAATGGATGTCCAGATGCCGGAGATGGACGGCTACGAGGCGACGCGCCGCATACGCGCGCTGGATCTGCCGAGGGCAGCGACAGTGCCCATAGTAGCCATGACCGCAAACGTCTTCCGCGAGGACATCATCCGCTGCGCCGAGGCCGGCATGAACGACCACATAGGCAAGCCCCTCGACTTCGAAGAAGTGCTGGAGAAACTCAGGCGGTATCTGGGCGCGCGCAGGGCGCCTTGACACGGCGCGCCCGGTTGGTGTAGAATGCGCCTGTGACAACAAAGAGTAAAAAACCAAATCATCCGGGGGCGGAGCTGTCCGTGCGGGCGCACTTGCTCGTGCATATGCGCGGGTGTTGGCGGCGTTTTGCCGTAGCCGTGGCGGCGGCGGGCGCGAGTTTGCTGGCGGGTTTTCTCATGCCACAGGTAGTTGGATTCACGGTGGACGCCGTGCTCGGCGGGGCCGACAGGGCGCTGCCTGCCGCCGCCGAGCGGCTCGTCTCGGCTCTGGGGGGCATGTCCAGGCTGCGCGAGCACCTCATAATATGCGCGGTGGGCGTCGCGGCGTGCGCCGCGCTGTCCGGCGCTTTCAACTATATATCCCGCACGCAGCTCGCGCGCGGCACCGAGCGCTTTATAGAACGGCTGCGCGACGCGCTTTTCTCGCACGCGCAGCTGCTGCCACTTGAGTGGCATATGCGCAACCAAACTGGCGACATAATCCAGCGATGCACATCCGACGTGGAGACGGCGCGACGCTTTGTCTCCGAGCAATTCATAGAAGTAGTGCGCACGGCCATCTTGGTTGTGGCTGCGCTGGCCATCATGTTCTCAATGAACACCGCCATGGCGTCGGTGGTGGCGGCGTTCATCCCCATAATACTGTTCTACTCGCTGTTTTTCAGCGCGCGCGTATCGCGCGAGTTCCGCAGCTGCGACGAGGCGGAGGGCGAGCTGATGTCAACAGTCCAGGAGAACTTGACGGGAGTGCGCGTCGTGAGGGCGTTCGGGCGCGAGAGGCACGAACTCGCCCGCTTCGACGAGAAGAACGACGCGCTAGCGGACAAGTGGATAAAACTCGGCGGGACGCTCGGCGTGTTCTGGGGGGTGGGCGACATAGTCTCCGCTGTCTCGGTATTGGCCGTGACTGCGTCCGGCGCGTACCTTGCGGCGTCCGGGGACATCACGCTCGGCGATTTTCTCGTCTTCCTGAGCTATTGCATGACTATGGCGTGGCCCGTGCGGCAACTCGGCAGGACGCTCTCTGAGATGAGCAAGACCGGCGTATCGCTGCGCCGCATAGCGGACATACTCGGTCATCCGGCGGAACCGGAGGAGCCGGGCGCCCTGCGCCCCTCTCTCGGCGGCGATATAGCCTTCAACGGCGTCAGCTTCGCCTACGACGGGCTCACCGTGCTGCGCGATGTCAGCTTTACCGCTCGGGGCGGCGCCACCTTGGGCATATTGGGCGCAACGGGTTCCGGCAAGTCCACCCTGGCCTATCTCCTCAGCCGCCTGTACGAGCTGCCAGACGGCTGCGGGGAAATAACGATAGGCGGCGTCGACATCCGAAAAATAGACAGGCACTATCTAAGGCGGGGCGTCGGGCTCATATTGCAAGAGCCCGCGCTGTTTTCAAAGACCATTTTCGAAAACATAGACATAGCCGCGTGCACGGGCGACATTGGCGCCGTGCGCGAGCGCGCGCGCCAAGCGGCTGTGGACTCCGACATAATGGAGTTTGCCGATGGCTACGATACGCTCGTTGGCGAGCGCGGCGTCACGCTCTCCGGCGGGCAGAAGCAGCGCGTGGCCATTGCGCGCACGCTCATGCTCTCAACGCCGATTGTAGTGTTCGACGACTCCATGTCCAGCCTCGACATGACAACGGACGCGCTCATACGCAACTCCCTGCGCGAGTCCACGCGCGGCGCCACCGTGATAATTATATCCCACAGGATATCCACCCTCATGAAGGCCGACAGCATCGTGGTCATGGAGGCCGGCCGCGTAGCGGAGACGGGCACGCACGAGCAGCTCCTCGCCGGCGGCGGGATATACAGGCGCGTATACGAAATACAAAGCGCGGCCGGCTCCGGTGCGAACGCGTGAGCGGGCGCCCGGGACGCGGGGGCGCCCACGCCCTCTCCGGCTGGCATATCCTCAGGCCGCATTTGGGTAAGATAAAAAAGAACATCGCCATTGTCGTCGCCGCCATGCTGGTGTCGTCGCTGTCGGAGGCGGCGTATCCGCTGTTCACGCGTTACGCCGTGCGCGAGTTCATAGAAAAGGGCTCCGTGTCCGGCATGGGGGCGTATATCGCCGCCTGCGCGTCCGTCATAACGGCGGGCGGCGTAGCTGTAATATTCTGGTCGCTGCACTCCATCGTGGTGGAGATGCGCATAGGCCCGGCGCTCAAGCGCGACTGTTTCGTGCGGCTGCAGATGCTCCCCGTGCAGTATTACAGCTCAAATTCCGTGGGTTACCTCCTTGCCCGCGTCATGTCGGACACGGACAGGATATCCGGCCTCATAGCGTGGGGTCTATCGCACGCGCTGTGGAGCTTGTGCTATATAATCGGCTCGCTCGCGTTCATGTTCATGCTAAACGCGCGGCTGGCTCTCCTTCTCGCCGCCGCCTTGCCCATAGCCGCCGTGACTGTGTGGCTGTTCCAGCGGAAGATCATCGCCGTAAACAGGCGCATACGGCATATCAACTCCCGCATATCCGGCGCGTACAACGACAGCATCACGGGCGTCAAGACATCAAAATCGCTCGTCATAGAGCAGCGCAACAGCGCCGAATTCAAGGAAATAACAGCCGAGATGTACCGCCAGTCCGTGCGGCTATCCACGCTGCGCGCCATGCTCATACCCGCCGTATCGTTTCTCGGCTCGCTGGCGGTGGGCGCCGTGCTCTACAGGGGCGGCGCGCTCAGGCAGGCCGGCCTCTTGGAATTTCAGGTCCTGTCGGCTCTCGTGCAGTACGCCGTTGGCATAGTAGAACCCGTCATGCAGATGTCCGGCATAATAACGGACTTTGTCTCCGCCCAGGCCTGCGTGGAGCGCGTGGCCGCGCTGCTGGGCGAGCCGCTCACCGTCACCGACTCGCCGCAGGCGGCGGCAAAATACGGCGGCATTTTCGACCCAAAGCCCGAGGGCTGGGAGCCGATAGAGGGCCGCGTCACGTTTGACCACGTGTATTTCAAGTATCCGGGCGCCGCAGGCTACGCGCTCGAGGATTTCTCGCTGGACATACCGGCCGGCGCCACGGTTGCCATTGTTGGCGAGACGGGCGCCGGCAAGTCCACCGTTGTAAACCTCGCCTGCAGGTTTTACGACCCCGAGCGCGGCCGCGTCCTCATAGACGGGCGCGACTGCCGCGAGCGCTCACAGCTCTGGCTGCACTCTTCCTTGGGATACGTGCTGCAAGACCCGCACCTTTTCTCCGGCACGGTCATGGAGAACATCCGATACGGACGCCTCGGCGCCTCCGACGAGGATGTCGTGAGCGCCGCTCGGCTCGCCTGCGCCGATGCCGTGGCGCTGCGGCTCGAGGACGGGTACGCGACCCAGGTGGGCGAGGGCGGCGATATGCTCTCCACGGGAGAAAAGCAGCTCATGTCGTTCGCCCGCGCCGTGTTGGCCGACCCCCCGATATTCATTCTCGACGAGGCCACCTCCAGCGTGGACACCGAGACCGAGGCTCTCATCCAAAACGCCATATCAAACATCCTGCGCGGTCGCACGTCTATAGTCATAGCCCACCGGCTGTCAACGATAAGCGGCGCCGACATGATAATAGTCCTCGAAGGCGGCAAGATAATCGAGCGCGGCACACACTCCGAGCTCCTGGAAATGGGCGGGAAATACAGCGAGCTGTACAACGATTCTATAGGGAAATAAGGGAGGCGACCGACATGCGCGCAAACATTCCGTAAATTCCCGCCTTCCCTTGACACCCCACCGCGCGTGTGGTAATCTGCAAGCAGAAAGCGCGCAATCGGGCGCCGCCGGGATTTTTTGCGATGCGGCGCGCAAAGGGATGGTAATTGTGCTGGAAGAAATAGATGCCGTGTTTCAGTCTATTGTCGAGGCGGGCATAATGCTGCTCGAATTCGTCGGCGTTGCCATACTCGTCGTAACTGCGGTGCGGTGTGCGCTCAATCTGCTTCGTCACGGCGTTTTCGTGCGGCTAAGGCTCGCCGAGGGCATAGCGCTCGCGCTGGAGTTCAAGCTGGGCGCCGAGGTGCT
>JAITEC010000180.1 GCA_031282225.1 Oscillospiraceae bacterium
TATATTTTCCATTCTAATATAAACCCCCAAAAAATATTTCGCCGCCTGCAATGTCCACATTATATACCGACAAAAACATAAATGCAAGCCCAATGCGTTTGACTTGCGCGCCTCGTATTGGCCATTTATGTTGTCGGGCTGTGACATTGCTCCAAACCAATATTCACCACAAGCGTCCATATTCACGAAAAGTTCACACAAATCCATGTGGAAAACTCTGTGGAAAATGTGCAAAAACACGACCGCCACGACGTTTTCTCCCTGTGGGAAACAAGGCGCGCCGGCTGTGGATACATGAATTATATTTAGCTCATCAAACTATGCGGCACTATGCGACCCAAGCGTCCCAGCTCTTCGCGCGTCAGGTGGCGCCACTTGCCCGGCGGGAGGTCTCCCAGTTCGACGCCGCCAATTGATACGCGGCGCAGGGAACTTACGCGCAAGCCGCATTTTTGGCACATCTTCCTTATCTGCCTGTTGCGACCCTCGCGTATCGCAATTTCAAACACGCCGCCGCGCGCGTCCGCGCTCAGCGGCGTCACTCGTGCCGCCGCCACGGCGCGGCCGTCTATCTCCATAGGCGAGGCCAAGCGCCGCTCAGCGCCGCGCGTATCCCCGCTGACGACAACGCGATACACCTTCTCCCGCCCGCGAGACGGATGGATAAGGCCGTGCGCGAAGTCGCCGTCGTTCGTCATTATCAGCAGGCCCTCGGATTCCATGTCCAACCTGCCAACTGGATATACGCGCGCTCCGACGCCGCCTGTCAGCTGCGCCACAGTGCGCCTTCCGCGATCGTCGGACATGGCCGTGATATAGCCGCGCGGCTTGTTGAGCATTATATATACAAGGTCTCCCCGCGCCGGGAGCGGCGCGCCGTCCACGCGCACATCGTCGCGTTCCGCGTCGGCGAGGGTACCCAGGGGCGCGCGCGCGCCGTTTACCGTCACCCTGCCCTCCGTTATGAGCCGCTCCGCCGCCCTGCGCGAGGCCACGCCGCGCTGCGACAGGAGTTTTGACAGGCGAAGCGGATCCCCTCCGCCCATCGTCTACTCGTCCGTGTCCTTGGACGTCATGTCCTTTATCTTGTCCACCAACTCAGGCACAAGCTCAATGAGCCTGTCCACGGTCGTAGACGCCGGCGGCGATATGCTCAATAGCTTCACATTGCCGTCCCTTATCACCAGAAACGCCACGGGTATGATGTTGACGCCTGCGGCGGAACCGCCGCCGAACGGATTGTCCTTGCCCGGCTGCGGGTTCTTGCCGCTGAAATCCGTGCCGCCCGTGCCAAATCCCAGCGTCACCTTCGATACGGGTATGATAGTTATACCGTCCTGCGTGGTTATCTGCTGCCCAACTATGGTGTTGACATCTACGATCTCCCTGAGCTTGCGCATTGTAGTGTCTATCAACTCCCCAATAGGATGCCTGTCCACAAAAAATACCCCCTCTTTCAATCCAATATGTTTTTCCGTTTTGCGCCCCGCGCCTTGCGTCCCGCGCCTCGTTTGAGCGCCAGAGGCAATATGGCGCACGCGACATACGCGATCTCCCAGACCGCCAAGGACACGTCGGCGCTCACATACGCTTCCGGCTTGTCGGCGCCGAAGTCAACTCTTGCGGATATCTCGCGCTCCTTGACGCGGAACGCCCCGTCTATCAGCGCAGTTATAGCAGCGCAGCTTGCGGAAATGCCCCCGTAAGCTATCGCCGCGCGCACGGGGTCGCCGCCTCCAGGCGCCGTATAGCGCACAACGAGCCGCTTTATCAGCAGCTTGTGCCTGAGCCTCCCGAGGATTTTTGCGGCGGCGCCCGCTATCTCCCGCGTGCCCACGTGTTTGCCGGGAGATGCCCGCGCCGTTTTGTCCGGCGCTTTGACGCGCTTTTTACGACGAGGCGCCTTTCTGCGCGGCATCGCCTTTTTGCGCGGCGACAGACGAAACCGGACAAACAGCACGCGTACCGCGAGAGCGAGGCCGCTCTCGTCATATCGTACCGACACGCCCAACCTGGCGAGCGCGAGCGCCGCGACGGCGGCTGCCGCAATGCCCAGCGCCGTCATGGCCGCTCCTTTGCCTCCCGCTCGGCGCCGATAGCGCCGATAGCGCCCATTATGCTCATCTGCTCGCCGCTTTCCTCCACGCCCGGCAGTTCTGGCAGCTCGTCGAGCGAAGCTATACCAAACGTACGCAGAAAAATGGCCGTGGTCCCGTATGTGATTGGGCGGCCCGGCGCGTCCAGTCTCCCCACAGGCTCTATAAATCCGCGACCCAATAGCGCCGATATGGTGTATGAACTGTCCACCCCGCGCACTTGCTCTATATACGCTTTCGTAACCGGCTGAAAATAGGCAACGACCGCCAGTGTCTCCAGCGACGGAGCGGACAGACGCGGCTGGCGCCCTGTCTCCAGAGCCAGCCGTATGATGTCGGCATACTCCGGAGACGAACACATCTGCAGGCAGTCGCCCACGCGCACTATGCGCATACCGCGCCGCTCGTAGCTGTACCGGTCGCCCATGCGCCCGCTTATATCCGATACGGCAGAGTGTTCCACGCCAAGTACAAGGGCTATCCGCTCTATTGACACGGGATCTCCTGACGCAAACAGTATGCCCTCTATGGCGCTTTCAATATCACGTATTTCCATCAGACCGCCTCAATGAGATTTACCGTCATCTCCGCGCCATCTCCCGCCAAAAACAGCCTGCCGGTCTTGCACAGCTCCAGCAATGCCACGAACGTCGCCACCGCTTCCGAGCGGCTCCGCGAGTTTAAAATGAGCGCCATTGCCCGCATGACCCCGCAGCGCCGCAAAATGCCGATCACCTCGTCTACCTTCTCGTCCACGGGATACGCTATGCGCTTTGGGAACACCATGGGCCGCTTGCTTATCGACCTGAGTTTTATTGCGCCCCGCTCGTTTATATTGGCTATGGCCCTCAGTAAGTCGGCGCACGCATGGCTGTAGTCGGGTCCCTGTACGCCCGGGAGCACCTCCGGCGGCTTCGCGATGAGTCCCGCGCCGTTGAAGTACATTGGCGCTAAGGCAGGCAACACGGATTGTACCTGCGCGTACACGTCCCGGCGGCGCAACTCTTCCAGCGAAGATATCAAGCTGTCCAGTTCAGAGACCTCCTCGCCGCCGGACAGCAGCATCTTTGTCTTGATATAGGCAAGATGCGAGGCCATGGCGACGAACTCGCTGGCAATATCGAGGTCCATCTCAGCCATCGCGTTGAGATATTCGAGGTATTGCCCTAAAATGAGCGATATGCTTATGTCCTGTATCTCAATTTTATTCTTGCCGAGCAACTGCAGTATCAGCGCGAGCGGCCCCTCAAAATCCTCCGGCTCGTTTTTCGATTTGACTACGCCCGCAAGCTTAAAGACAGGATTCGCCATATCGTCAAAAAAGCCCCGCGATGCGGGAAAACAAAAACGCCGAGCCCCTTGCGACATAGTAAAGCCCATTGAAAACAAATCTGGTCGCCTGGCTTATGGGACCGTCGAATATTCCAATATACATGACCGCCACGAGTATTATCATCCCATACCGCTCGTACCGCATGAGATTGTAGTACTGCCTGTCCGACGCAAGCGAAAACAGCACCTTTGAGCCGTCCAGCGGAGGGATGGGTATTAGGTTGAACACCGCGAGCGCAACGCTTATATACGCCGTGTCGTACAGCAAGCCGCTGAAAAAAATGCCCATTTGCGTGTGCGGGACAAAAACATATGCCGCGCCGTACAAGAACAGGAAGGGGACGGCAAGGACGATGTTCGACACGGGGCCCGCGAGCGCGGTAATCGCCATTCCCCTCTTCGGATTGCGAAAGGCGCGCATGTTCACAGGCACCGGCCGGGCCCAGCCAAAGCCCGTGAACAACAGCATCAGGCACCCCACCGGGTCTATGTGGCGCACGGGGTTGAGCGTCAGGCGCCCCATGTTCTTTGCCGTGCGGTCGCCCAGCTTGTACGCCGCCAACCCGTGCGACAGCTCGTGGAATGTGATGCATATTAATATGGGTATTATCCTACCCGCCGCCTCTCTCAGCCCCTCGGGGCTGAGCCACCTCATCAACTGTCCTAACAAAAGTACTCTCCTATTACCGCAATGAGTTTGTCCCTGTTTGTCCCTTTTTCGGCTGAAAAAGGCAGCACCCCAACATTTTCGCCGAACGGCAGCGTCTCCCGTATAGCCGCCACACAGGCCTCCGCCTCGCTGCGCTTGACTTTATCCGCCTTGTTCGCCACCACTATCACCGGTTTGCCCGTCCGCATGAACCACCGCGCCATGGTCACGTCGTCCGCCGTGGGCCTATGCCGCATATCCACTATCATTACGCCGAGCGAAACAGCTCCGGGCGACGCGAAAAACGACTCCATGAGACTGCCCCACCTCCGCCGCTCGGAGTCAGACACGCGCGCGTACCCGTAGCCCGGCAGATCGACGAGGTACGCCTTGCCGTCCACCAAGAAATAGTTCACGTTCGCCGTTTTGCCCGGCGATGAACTGATGCGCGCCAATCCCCTCCGCCCGGCGAGGGCGTTGATCACGGAGGATTTGCCGACATTCGATCTGCCCGAAAATACGGCCTGCGGCCGGCCGTCGGATATGAACCCTTCCGCGCCGGCAGCGGTCTTTACAAACTCGCAGTTACGAAACCGCAGCGTCATCGCGCCATCGCCGCATCGTCGCGCCGATTACGGCGCGCAGTCGTTGCGTCCGGCAAAGCCGCTATGCACAGCGCGTCGGGCTCCGCTCCCGCTCGCTTTGCGCCCGTGAAATCAAGCGCTATGTCAAGTATGCTGTCGATATTGTCCGCCGTGATAAAGCTGAGCGCGGCGCGCACCGTCGGGTCTATCTCGTCGAGATCCGGCTCGTTGTCCGCAGGAATGAGGACTGTTTTTACGCCGGCGCGCATCGCCGCCATCGTCTTCTCCTTCAATCCGCCTATTTTCATCACCCTGCCGCGCAGCGTTATCTCCCCTGTCATTGCGATGTCCCGCCTTGCCGGCGCGCCCGTGAGCGCCGATATGGCCGCCACCGCCATAGCCACCCCTGCGGAAGGGCCGTCCTTTTGCACGGCGCCCTCCGGAAAATGGATATGTATGTCTTTTTCCTTGTAAAACCCGCCGTCTATTCCCAGTTTTTCGGCGCGGCTGCGTATATACGATACCGCCGCGCGCGCTGATTCCTTCATCACGTCCCCGAGGTTGCCCGTCAGTTCCAGTTTTCCCGTGCCGGGCACTACGTTTACCTCCACATCGAGCGTGACTCCGCCGGCCGCGGTCCACGCGAGCCCTTTGACAAGCCCTATCTCGTCGCTCTTTGATATGGCCTCCGGCTGGTACTTCCTCGCTCCCAGCAGGACGTCGATCGTCCCCGCCTTAACGGTAGCCCGCTCGAACTTCCCCTCCGCGATGCCCGCCGCCGTCTTGCGGCAAACGGCAGCAATTTCGCGCTCTAGCAGCCTCACGCCCGCCTCGCGCGTATATCCCGTTATCATCTCCAGAACCGCGCCGTCCTCAAACTTTATTTGACGCCCCGTGAGCCCATGCCGCTCGCGCTGTTTAGGAATGAGGTGCCGTTTGGCTATCTCCAGTTTTTCGACATCGGTATAGCTGGAAAGCTCTATGACCTCCATCCTGTCTAGCAGTGGGCGCGGTATCGTGGATGTCGTGTTGGCGGTAGTCACGAACATTACCTCCGACAAATCGAACGGCAGCTCTAAATAATGATCCCGGAACGCGTGGTTTTGTTCGGGGTCAAGCGCTTCCAGGAGAGCCGACGCGGGGTCTCCCCTAAAATCACTGCCGAGCTTGTCTATCTCGTCGAGCAGCAGCAGCGGGTTTTTGCTCTGCGCCTGTTTAACGGCGTTGATTATCCTCCCGGGCATGGAGCCGATGTATGTCTTCCTGTGCC
>JAITEC010000002.1 GCA_031282225.1 Oscillospiraceae bacterium
CTAACGCGCTTCGACCCGCTCGGCCGCCCGGCCGAACCGCACGAGATAACGGGCGCCGCCGTTTTCTTCGCCAGCGACGACTCGTCGATAATAACCGGGGCCGTGCTCCCCGTGGACGCGGGAGCCTGCGTGGTAGACCCCAACGGAGCCGCGACAGCCAGCGGCGGCGCCAGCTGGGGACAGGGGTGACGGATTGCGATTAGCGCTCTGCGGGAGGTGGTTACGGCTTGGTGAAGAAAAATCGGATGTTCTTAAAATTTATAGATCGCAACACCTCCATGAGAATCCAGACTGTCGTCGGCGATAACGGGGACGGGGAGACATACGAGGCCCTGTTTGGGGACTTGGATACGGACACGTCATTTTTTGCCGTTTGCGAGGGGCTGTATAGCGCCGCACCAGGTCTCCCGGAGGGCACGGGTCTAAAGATCACGTTTTGGCTGCACGAGAACCTGTACGTTTTTGAGGGCAGGGTGTCAGAGTTGGCGCCGCATATCGGCAAGAACACGCTGCTGATAGAGCAGATGACGCCAATAGCCGCTACCAGCCGGAGAAGCGACACGAGAAACGAAGTGCGGATTCCAGTGAATCTCTACACGCTGGCGCAAGGAGAGATTGGGAAAGCGCCGTACAGGATACCGGAGCGAGACCCTGTCTTCTCGGCGGAGACATTCGACATCAGCGCGGGTGGATTCTGTCTCGTCTCCAACGTGCCACTAGAGTCCGACGAGCAGCTGTTCCTCGCGGAATTCAGCCTCTCTTCCAAGTTCGAATTCCTGCTTCCTGTAAAGCTGTTGCGCAAAGGCAATTGTCCGCAGACAGTTCTGTATCATTTTGACTATGGGTTCCTGTTCGTATTTGACGCAATACCAAATGAGAAAGGGAGAATTTCGGCCGCTATTACGGACATGATGTTCCGCACAAGGCTCGCAGCATTAACGCGATAATAGCTTTTGAGGTGTCGGATTGGAGCTTGGCAAATATGTGGAAGCCCTTCGCGGGCGCGGTATCGCCGTAATCGGAGCAGGGGTCAGCAATGCCCCGCTGATACGCCTGCTCCTGCGCGGCGGCTGCGATGTAACGGTGTACGACGTCTGCGACAGGGAAAAACTGGGGGACGCAGCCGCGCGCATGGAAGGGATGGGCGCGCGCCTGTCGCTGGGGGAGGGATACCTCGACCGTCTCGAAGCCGACGTGATTTTCCGCACGCCCGGCATGCGTCCGGATGACCCGGCGCTCGTGCGTGCCGACGGGCGTGGCTGTGTGATAACATCAGAGATGGAGGCCTTTTTCGAGGTCTGTCCTTGCATGACGATCGGCGTTACAGGCAGCGACGGCAAGACGACTACCGCGACAATAACGGCGCAACTATTGAGGCGCTCCGGCACAACCGTGCATCTGGGCGGCAATATAGGCGCGCCACTGTTGGCGGAAGCGGACGGCATGTCCAAAGACGACATAGCGGTCATAGAGCTCTCGTCGTTCCAACTGATGACAATGAAGCGCAGCCCTGATATAGCCGTTATTACAAATATCACTCCAAACCACCTTGATTATCACTCCGACATGGACGAGTACGTAAACGCGAAGCGGAATATCTTTATCCACCAGGGCGGCGGCGGGATAGCGGTATTTAACCGCGACGATGCGCTATCATATCCCCTTTCGCGTTACGCGCAAGGGGAAATAAGGCTGTTTGGGACGGAACCCGTGGCGAACGGGGCATTTCTCGAAGGCGGGATCATAAAGTACGCCGAAAACGGCACCGTGGAGAGCGTATTGGACGCGTCCGAAATAAAAATACGGGGCGCGCACAACGTGGGCAACTTTATGGCAGCCATAACTGCGGCGCGCGGGCTCACGCGGCGGGGCGCCGCAGCGGAAACGGCGCGCAGTTTCGGTGGCGTGGAGCACGGGATAGAGTTTGTGCGGGAACGCGGCGGCGCGAAATACTACAACGACTCCATAGCCTCCAGCCCCGCGCGCACGGCCGCCGGCCTGCGCTCGTTCGCCGAAAAGGTCATACTTATAGCGGGGGGCAAGGACAAGGGCGTACCGTTCGACAGTTTGGCGCCGGAAATAATTGCGCGCGTCAAGACGCTGGTGCTCACCGGACTGGCAGCTGAAAAGATCCGTGACGCCGTTGTCTCTTGTCCTGGATACGCGGGAGAGCCGGAGATAATAATGAGCCCCGGCTTTGCCGACGCCGTGCGCGCGGCAGCGGAGCGCGCGAAACGCGGCGACACGGTGCTGCTCTCGCCCGCGTGCACCTCGTTTGACGTTTTTGCGAATTTTGAGGAGCGAGGGAATTGTTTTAAGGAGATAGTCAATGGATTGGATTGAGACACTTGCGCGCCTGTGCGCATGTGACGCGCCGTCCGGTTTCGAGTCGCGCATAGCGCCGCTAGCGGAGGGGTTGCTGAGACCTTACACAGACGGGATTTCAACCGACGCGCTCGGGAATATAACGGCGGTCAAGCGCTGCGGCAAGCTGGGGGCCGCGCGGGTTTTGCTCGACGCGCACATCGACGAGATAGGCCTTGTGATAACGGGGTACGCGGAAAACGGGTTTTTGCGCATCGCAGGCATCGGCGGGCACGACGAGCGATTGCTGCCGGCATCCGATGTGAAAATTCTCGCGGATCCGCCTGTTTACGGCGTGATAGACACGCTGCCGCCGCATCTGGCAAAGGAGGGCGAATCGGACAACGTCGTCGAGATGGACAGCTTGTATATAGATGCCGGGCTCTCGCCTGAAAGAGCCCGCAGTCTCATACCTATCGGGACGCCTGCCGTGTTCGTGTCCGAGACAGTCAGGCTCGGGGAGCACCAAATAAGCGCGAAGGCGCTGGACAACCGCGCGAGCGCTGCCGTTGTAATCGGCGCGCTTGAGTTGCTCGGAGACGCTCCGCTGGGTGCCGACCTATATGTCCTGCTCTCGTCGCAGGAGGAGGTGGGAACGCGCGGCGCGCAGCCCGCATCTTACGCCGCCGCCGCTGATTTTGGCATAGTCGTAGATGTGGATTTCGCCCTCCAGGCGGACGTGCCTCCAGAGAAGGGCCGTCCCTTGGGAGGGGGCGTGGTCATAGCTCGCGGCCCGAATATGGACAGGGAACTGGCCGACCGCGCCGTGGCCATCGCTCGGGAGCGCGGGATACCGCACCAGGTCTCCGTGGAGCCGGGAGGCAACTCCGGCACGAACGCGCGCCCCATCCAAGTGGCGCGCGCAGGCGTGAGAACGGCATTGCTCGGCGTGCCTGTGAAATATATGCACACAGCGGTTGAAACTGCGGATCTGCGCGATCTGGACAGCGCGGCGCGGTTGGTGCGCGAGCTCATTTTGGAGTGCGGGAACTATGCTTGACACGCTCAAAACGCTATGTGGCGCGTCGGGCGTGTCGGGAGACGAGGGAGAGGTGCGCGATGAGATCCGCCGTCGTGCCGGAGCGCTCGCCGACGGCATATCGCAAGACGCGCTGGGGAACCTCATTGTCACCAAGCGCGGCGCCCGCCGCGCGGCGAGTAAGCTCATGCTCTGCGCGCATATGGACGAGGTGGGTGTAATCGTCACGCATATAACGGACGACGGTTTTTTGAAATTTGCGTTCTCCGGTGGGGTGGACCGCCGCGTAGCGCTGGGCAAGCGCGTGTTCTTCGGCAAGCGCCGTGTGCCGGGCATTGTAGGCGTAAAGCCGTACCATATGCTCGATGGCGCGGAGCGAGGCAAGGTGCCGCAGCTCGGTTCGCTTTGCATTGATATTGGCGCACGGTCGCGCGGGGAGGCCGAAAAGCTCGTGTCGCTAGGGGACACGGGCGCGTTCGACGCGCGTGTCTTCGAGTTTGGCGACGGATATATCAAGGCGAAGGCGATAGACGACCGCTTTGGATGTGCCGTCATGCTAAAGCTGCTTGAGGATACGCCTGTTGACTGCACTTTTGTATTTACGGTACAAGAGGAGGTCGGAGCACGCGGCGCCGCCACCGCAGCTTTCGCGGTACAGCCTGAAATAGCGCTCGTACTTGAGGCGACTACTGCGGCCGACTTGCCCGGGGTGCCCGAGGGAGGGCGCGTGTGCTCGCTCGGCGGCGGCGCCGTCTGCCCGTTTATGGACGGCGGCGCCATATACGATCGCGAGTTGTGGGCGCTGATAAAAGGGATCGCCCTGCGCGGGGGCATACCCTGGCAGACAAAGACATATGTATCCGGCGGCACGGACGCCCAGGCAGTTTCGCGCGCGGGGCGCGGCGCGAGGGTAGCCGCGCTGGCGGCGCCCGTGCGCAATCTCCACTCGCCCGCGTGCGTGGCGAAAATATCGGATATGGAAGCCGTGCTGACGCTTGCGCGCGCGTTTTTGGAGGAGATGGGCGGGGATGTTTAGCATCTCGCCGGAGATACGCGACATCGCCGAGGACGTGCTTGTTGCCGCCTCCGCGCGTTTCCGCGAGATCGATGGCGTGTCGGAAATAAACACGCGCCGGGTATTGGAGGCTTTCGCGAGGCGCCGCGTCTCGGAGGCGTGCTTCGCCGGCACGACCGGCTACGGTTACGGCGACCGCGGGCGCGAGACGCTCGACGCGATATACTCCGATGTCTTTGGCGCCGAGGCGGCGCTTGTGCGCACAGGGTTCGTGAACGGAACGCACGCGATAACATCGGCGCTTTTCGGTGCTTTAAGACCCGGGGACACGCTGCTGTCAGTCACGGGCGCCCCGTATGACACGCTCCGGGCGGCGATAGGCATTGAAGGCGGCCACAGCGGCTCACTGCGCGAATGGGGCGTTGGATATCGCGAGCTGCCGCTTTCAGGCGACAGGGACGCTTACCTGGGGGCAGTTGCGGCTGCCGCCTCAGACAAGGCGGTAACTGCCGCGCTGATACAGCGCTCGCGCGGATATTCCGAGCGCCGCGCCCTGACCGTCTCCGAGATATCCGGGATATCGTCGGCAATACACGATGCCAACCCCAAAGCCGTAGTGATCGTAGACAACTGCTATGGCGAGTTCACGCAGACGCAAGAACCGGCGGCGGGCGGCGCGGACATTATCGCAGGGTCGCTCATAAAAAACCCCGGCGGCGGGCTTGCGCCCGCAGGCGGGTACGTAGCGGGACGCCGGGAACTTGTGGAAGCGGCGGCGCACAGGCTCACGTCCCCCGGCATAGGAGGGGAGTGCGGAGCGACGCTCGGAGTGCTCCGCTCGCTGTTCCAAGGATTGTTCATGGCGCCGCACGTGACGGCACAGGCGCTTAAAACCGCCGTTTTTTGTTCCGGTATGTTCGAGCGAATGGGATACGGAGTGTCGCCGGGCATGAACGATGCGCGCGGCGATATCATACAGTCCGTGCTCCTCGGGACGCCGGAACTCGTGCGCGCGTTCTGCGCCGGCATTCAGGGCGCCTCGCCTGTGGATTCTTTCGTGACGCCAGAGCCATGGGACATGCCGGGGTACGGGTGCGAGGTGATAATGGCGGCGGGCGCGTTCATAGGGGGCGCGTCGATAGAGCTCTCGGCCGACGCTCCGATGCGCGAGCCATATGCTGTGTATGCGCAAGGCGGGCTGACATTTGAGGCGGGCAAACTAGGAATAATGGCGGCGGCGGAGCGGGTGAGGCGACGGCCATAGGCCGCCCGTTCTCAGGGATGGTGGTGCAGCCGGCGGCCGGGAGCATATAATACTACGGGGTGAGGCTCGTGGTTGTCAGACGGAACGGCAGATGCGCGCGCGCGCTCCGGCGCGCCCTCCGGCCAAGGCGCGCCGCTGCGGCGAGGGTCGGCGCGCGCGCAGTGCTGCTGCGGCTCTTGTTCGTAGCGATGGCGCTGTATATCGCGCTCTCGGTCTCCGTGGCAAACGCGCGCCCGACAGTGGCAAAACAGGCGGTATCCGAGGCGTGCGACTATGTCGCGCGCGAGATAAATGAGGCCATAGAGGAAGAAATAGCGAGCGGGGGATTGGATTACGGCAAATTGGTGGCGTTGGAAAAAGACGTGTCGGGCAGAGTCACGGCTCTGGTAACAAATATGGCGCAAGTCAACCTCGTGTGCGCGCGCATAACGAACGGCATCATACGCCGCGGGATGAACACCGTGGACACCGGCGCGTCGATTGCGCTGGGCAGCATAATAGGCGGGGTGTTGCTGTCCGGGCGCGGCCCGGAGTTCCCTATAAAAATACAGTCCATTACCAATGTGCGCACCCAATTCACAAACGAGTTCTCGGACGCCGGCATCAACCAGACGCGGCATACGCTCTCGCTCATCATATCCGCGCATATCGATGTGCTGGTGCCTGGGAACGAGACCGGCGCCGACCTCACAACGAAAGTGGCTGTGGCGGAGACAATAATCGTAGGCAGCGTGCCGAACGTATATAACCCGGACGTATCGACGAGACAATAACTGCAAAGGCGGGGCGTATCATGGACGCGAAAGAGCGCATAACAGCCCTCAGGGCGGAGATAGACAGGCACAACAAGGCGTATTACGAGCTCAACAGGCCGCTGGTCGGCGACTTTGAGTTTGATGGGATGATGCGCGAGCTTCGGGAACTCGAAACCAACTATCCGGAGCTGGCGTCGGGCGATTCGCCTACGCAAAAGGTAGGCGGGCGCGCCGGGGCGACTTTTGAGCCAGTAACGCACGCCCCGCCTCTCGAGAGCTTGAACGACGTGTTTTCAT
>JAITEC010000028.1 GCA_031282225.1 Oscillospiraceae bacterium
CTCTCCTGCTTTTGTCGGATTTTATGACAGGGACCGCCGTGTTCACGTATTGTTCGCGGCCGATCTCGGGATTTATGGCGCATATGAAGTTGCCCGCCGTCATCAAGCTGCTGAAACAGGCAAGGCAGCGCATGCACTTGTTGATGTCGCCCGCTCTCCCCTCCCGCGCCTTTTTAGGCAGGTCCGGATCCGCTATCAGCCCGCGCGCGACTTCCACGACGTCCGCCTGCCCCGAGGCGACGATCTCCTCCATGAGCTCCGGGTCGGAAAGCGCGCCCACCGCCGCTATCGCCGTGTGCTTTACGTGTTTCTTTATCTCGGCCGCGTACTTGACGTTCACGCCGTCCGGCAGGAACATATCGGGATGCGTTACCGTGAACACGTCCCACACCTCATGGCTCCCAGCCGAGACGTGGATGAGGTCGAGATGCCCGTCGAGCTGCTTTGCTATCTCAATACCCTCTTCTATGCCGTACCCCCCGGGGTTGCACTCGGAACCCGATATGCGCATTTCAATGGGAAAATTGGGCCCGACGGCTTTCCTGACGGCCTTGCAAGTCTCCACGGCAAATCGGCAGCGGCCCTCCGGGCTGCCGCCCCATTTGTCCGTGCGTTTGTTTGTGACGGGCGACATGAATTCTGTTATGAGCCATCCGTGGCCGCCGTGTATGGTCACCATGCCAAACCCCGAGCGCTTGGCAAGCGCGGCGGCCCGGGCGTGTTTCTCTATGGCCTCCCATATGTTCTCCTCCGTCATCGGCAAAACTGTCCTGCCGGCATCGTTCACGTACTCCATGGGGCCGTACAGTTGCGCGCCGTCGGCTGCGGACGCGTGGCTGTGGCTGCCCGAGTGCGAGAGCTCTATGGAGGCCACGGCGCCGTGTCGGGTGATGGCGTCTGCCAGGTTATACAGCGAAATATAGCTCTTCTCGTCCCAAAGCGCTATGTGCCCGTCATTCATGCGCGCGTCCTCGCTGACGACACAGTCCCCCACGCACACTGACGCCGCCCCGCCCTGCGCCTTTCGCCCGTAATAGGCAAACGTTGATTCCTTGGGGTAGTGCCGCCCCGTGAGATTGGCAGTCCCCGTGGGGCTGCCGAATATCCTGTTGCGGAACACGGTTCCCGCGAGCGTGATAGGACTGAACAGATGTGGATATTTACAGTTATACATAAAGCACCTCCAGCGCAATTAAAAATTCTCTATTTTCAATTCTCGATTTCAGAATTCGTACCTCCCTATTTCCATTGCGGCAAAGAAAGCGGAGTGTACGGCGGCGTCCACTTTGCCGGGTTTTTTCGCGTCGCCGACCAGGCGGACCAGGGGAGATTTGTCATATAATTCGAAATATATGCCTGCGTTTGGGCGCATACCGGCGGCGTACAGTACCGCGTCGGCGGAGAGAGAGACGCTCTCGCCGTCCTTTTCGTATGTGACGCCGTTTTCCGCGACTTCCTTTACGTCCGCGGACGTTACGACCTCCAGCCCTAGCTCGGCTATCTTGCGCCATAGGCCCATCTTATAGACCATCATCGCGTCGCGCGCGAATTCCGCAAGCGCCTCTAGCACTACTACGTCGCGGCCTAGCGCCCTCAGGTGCAAGCCCGTCTCCACACCCACCAAGCCGCCGCCTATGACGGCGATTTTTTGCCCGCGCACGCTCTCCGGCTCAAAGTACGCAGCCGTGGCGTGGCGCGCGTGTGCAATGCCCGGAATACCAGGTACGCTCGGGGTGCTGCCTGTCGCCACGATGATGCCGTCCGGTTCCAAGCCCTCCACGAGCGCGATGTCCGCCTCGCGGCCCAGCAGCGTCCCGACTCCCGCCGCCTGGACGCTGCGTATGAGGAAGTCCTTGTAGTCGCGCAGGTCGCGCTTGTGCGCGTCAGTGTCCGCGAACCGGAGCATGCCGCCCAACTCGCCGCCGCGCTCCACAAGCGTGACGTCGTGTCCGCGGCGCGCCGCCGTTATTGCGCCGTTCATGCCGGCGGGGCCGCCGCCTATTACAAGCACGCGTTTTTTTTGCTTTGCCGTCCCTATATCCTCGCCGAAGCCGAGCCTCGCCTCGCGGGCGATGAGCGGGTTCACGCTGCACACGAAATGCTTGCCCAGGTTGTCGCTGTCGGTACAGTTGAGGCAGCGCAGGCACGGTGTTATCTCTCCGTCGCGCCCGGCGAGCGTCTTTGCGGGCAAGTACGGGTCGGCTATGAGCGCGCGCGACATGGAGACGCCGTCCGCCTTGCCGTCCGCTATTATCTCCTCCGCCTGCGCGGGCGACATGATGGAACCTATCGTAAATATAGGTATATCCGCAAGTCCCGTCCTCTTGATGCGCTCCGCGAGTTCCACATTCTGTCCGCGCGGCATGAACGTCCCGCCAAAAGTGTATACGAAGTCCTCGCTCGATATTTCCGCAAAATCAATGAATTCCTGCGCTTTATTGATGAACTCCGCCATATCCTCCGGCGTGAAGCCGCCATCCACGCGCTCACTGCCGGATATCCTCGCTGAGACTATGGCGGCCTCCCCCACGCGCTCGCGTATCGCGCGCAGCACGCGCAGCGGGAAACGCATGCGGTTTTCCAAGCTGCCGCCGTACTCGTCGTCGCGCGTATTCACAATGGGCGACAGGAATTGCTCCAGCAGCCAGCTGTGACCCGCGTGCACGTGGATGATGTCAAAGCCCGCGTTCCTGTAATACTCCGCCGTGTCGCAGTACCCGTCCACGACATACCGCATGTCGTCCTCGTCCATCCCCTTGATTTTTGTTCCGTACATTGGGTTAGTACCGTCTACAGGGGCGAAGAGCTTTGTCTGGTCGCAGTTGTACTGCGGCTTGACGCTGCGCCCGCCGTGTGTCAGCTCCACTGCCGCGAGCGCGCCGTTCTCCCTTATCGCCTGGGACATCTCCGCGAATATCGGCAGGTTGTCCCATGTGGGCTCCATGCCCGGCGTGTGGTTGCCTCCGTCGCACACGTTCGCCTCCCCGAGCGTGACAATTCCCGCGCCGCCGCGGGCTTTGTGTTCTAAATATCGAATATAGTATTCCGTGGGGCGCCCGTCCACCGTGTGGAACAGCATATTAGGCGCCGACATGATCCTGTTTTTCATTATCGCGCCGCGCAGCGCGAGCGGCTTGAACAAATTTGGATAAGGTTGGATGTACATGGTCGTCTCTCCCTCGTATAATAATTTTTGCTATGTCGCGCGAAGCGGCGAGCCGATGTAGACATCGGCCCCTACGAACCCGCCATATATGCTATTGAGCCGCAGCGCAGTTGCGCGCTGCGGCTCAATGCCCCCCCTCTCTCTCATCAAATATTTGCAGTCCACCGTAATCGGTTGGAGGAACCATACGCATGATGACTTCTATGTCGGTAGTTTCAAGGGTGAACAGACCTTTATTCACGCGCATTGCTTGTAACTATTTACCTATTTCAGGAAAAAACACTTCAAGATACCGGTCGAGCAGTACGTTCGCGTCTTCGCTGACATATTCCTCTGGCGTAATATACTCCATTACGGGGTCTATGTCAGTTTCATGAGACCTATAGGCATGGAGCTTCTCAAATATCGGGCGGTCGTTGCAGAGCGCTCTAAGCGACGGTTCGGTGGTGCCGTCGCCGCCGTCATCAGCTTCCCATGTGTCATATAAGACGGCATATCCGAGTGAGATATCTCCGGATTTTACATTATAATCGTCCCAGCAATAACCTATCATACTGTCATGAAGTATTGCGTTAGTGCGATATAATGAAGTTAGAAAAGGGTCTAAGCGGTCTAAAGGGTCAGATGATTCAGGGTACATATACCTATAATACGGTTTTGGCAAATATACAGGATGAGGCAGTACTGTATCCTGTGGAGAAGTCATATCAGGTGCTTTGGGTTCGTCATTCGGAGCTGGCGGTGTCACAGACGGGGTAAGCGTAACAGTCGGAGTAAAGGTCGCAGTCGGAGTAAAGGTCGCAGTCGGAGTTGATGTGGACGCTTCCAAAGATGTCGGATTATCGTCTGGATTACCGCACGATGTCAATAGCAGTACTGCGAGCAGTGTTACTATGGCGATTCTTTTCACAATCGTCTTCGCTCTGCGTAAATAGTGTCGACCTAAACAACTCTCACATAGTACGTGAAGGTTGCGATAGTCGGATTCGCAGACAAAACTTCAATCTTCCAGTTACCTGCCGTATTATGAGTAGGATGGATGTGATTTTTTTATTGAAGTACACTCCTCGTATTATGTAGTTACTTGCGGTTTAGGTCATTTGTTTGCACAATGCAGTAATTTGAGAGATTCCCAGATGTCTGAATTTCACTCTCTATATCAGCGTGTACCCTCGCATATGCCCACTGCGCGGACATATGCGCGATGTAATGCGACTTTCAATGGGAATAAATTCGTTTGCAGCCATTTTCGCCCTCTCGTCCTTTTCGCCTACGGCGAAAAGAATTTTTGCGCAGGAGTGCGC